>NZ_JBVIDV010000014.1:0-231417 GCF_055572195.1 Streptomyces sp. NPDC030809 | reverse complement strand
CCCACCCCCCCCCCCCCCCCCCCCCCCCCCCCCCCCCCTCCCCCCCTTCCCTCCCCCCCCCCCCCCCCCCCCCCCCCCCCCCCCCCCCCCCCCGGCGAGGCTGGAGTCTGCCCCTGGCCGGGGCGGAAAATCCCGGCCCCGGCGGCGTTCGAGGCGCGGGGGTCCGGGGGCGGAGCCCCCCGAAACATCCAGCCCGCCGGCGTGTGCGGCGCAGGCCCCGGGGCGCCTCCCGTCAGACGGGGAGGATCGTGGCGCGGCACTGAGCCGGGGTCCCCCACGCATCGCGCAGGGGGCGCGCCTTGCGCAGCCACAGGGAGAGGTCGAGTTCCTCCGTGTAGCCGATCGCCCCGTGCAGTTGGAGCGCCGCCCGCGCCGCCCCGTACGCCGCCCCGCCCGCCGCCAGCTTCGCCGCGGCCGCCTCCGCCGCCCCCGGTTCCAGGGCGGCCGCCCACACCAGGGGGCGGGCGAAGGACAGGGCCAGCAGGACGTCGGCCAGGCGGTGTTTGACCGCCTGGAAGGAGCCGATCTCCGTGCCGAACTGCCGGCGCTGCTTCACGTACGCGACCGTACGCGCCAGCAGCGCCTCGCCCAGCCCCAGGCACTGGGCCGCGGTCAGCAGCCGCGCCCACCGCCCCGCCTCGGCCGCGGCCGCCGCAACCTGCGGGCCCGCCGCGAGCAGTTCGCCGCCCGGCTCGGGCCGCAGCAGCCGCCGGGCCGGGTCCGTGGAGGCCAGCGGAGTGCCGCCGGCGGGGGAGAGGAACAGCTCGTCGCGGCCGGTCACCGTGAACCGCCAGGCCGCCGCGTCCGCGTCCAGCGCGTACGGGCCGCCCCCCGGCAGGGCCAGCGTCGCGAGCCCCGTCCCGGCGGCCAGCTCCGGCAGGAACCGCTTGGCCGGCCCGTCCTCCCCCCGCTCCGCGAGTCCGGCCAGCAGCACGGCCGCGGCCGCCCCCTCCACCAGCGGCCCGGGCACCGCGTGCCGCCCCAGCTCGGTGAAGGCCACCACCGCCGCCACGGGCAGCGGCCCCAGGCCCTCGTACCGCTCCGGCACCGCCAGCGCGAACACCCCCGTGGCCGCGAGTTTCGCGAACAGCGCCCGCGCCGGGGCCCGTTCGCCCGCCGACCAGGCGCGCACCGCGGCCGGCACGTCCGCCGCCGACAGCAGGGAGTCCAGGGAGCGGGCGAAGTCCGCCTGCTCCTCGGTGGGCTGGAAATGCATCAGCGGCGGCCCTTCGGAAGGCCGAGCAGCCGCTCGGCGATGATGTCGCGCTGGATCTCGTTCGTACCGGCGTAGACGGGGCCGGCCAGGGAGAACACCCACGGCTCCGCCCAGGGGCCCGCCGCGAGTTCGGCCTCCGGGCCCAGCAGGTCCAGGGCCGTCTCGTGCAGGGCGATGTCGTACTCGGACCAGAACACCTTGTTGAGGCTGGACTCCGCGCCCAGCGCCTCCCCCGCCGCGCACCGCGCCGCGCTCGCCCACGTGAACAGCCGGTACGCCCGGGCCCCCACCACCGCGTCCGCCACCCGGTCGCGCAGGGCCGTGTCCGCCGGGTCCCCCTGCTCCCGCCACAGCGCCGCCAGCCGGTCCGCCGCCGCGGTGAACCGCCCCGGGGAGCGCAGTGTCAGCCCGCGCTCGCTGCCCGTCGCGGACATGGCGATCCGCCAGCCCTGCCCCGGCTCCCCGATCACGTCCGCATCGGGCACGAAGACCTCGTCGAGGAACAGCTCCGCGAACGCCGGCTTCCCGTCCAGCCGTCCGATCGGCCGTACGGTGACCCCCGGCGCCCGCAGGTCGAACATCAGGTACGTCAGCCCCTGGTGCGGCTTCGGCGCGTCCGGGTCCGAGCGGAAGATCCCGAAGGCCCGGTCGGCGAACGCGGCCCGCGAGGACCAGGTCTTCTGCCCCGACAGCAGCCAGCCGCCGTCCGTGCGCACCGCCTTCGACCGCAGCGCGGCCAGGTCGGATCCGGCCTCCGGCTCCGACCAGGCCTGCGCCCAGATCACCTCGCCGCGCGCCATGGGCGGCAGGATCCGGTCCCGCTGCTCCTGCGTGCCGTGGTCGAAGAGGGTGGGGGCCAGCAGGCTGATGCCGTTCTGGGAGACCCGGCCGGGGGCGCCGGCCGCGTGGTACTCCTCCTCGAAGAGCAGCCACTGCGCGAGGTCCACGCCCCGGCCGCCGTAGCGCGCGGGCCAGGAGACCGCCGACCAGCGGTCCGCGGCCAGCCGCGCCTCCCACTCCCGGTGGGCCGCGAAACCCTCCTCCGTCTCCAGGGAGGGCAGCGGTGCGGGCGGCACGTGCGCCCGCAGCCAGGCCCGGGCCGCGGCCCGGAAGGCCTCCTGTTCCGGCGTCTGCGTGAGGTCCACCAGCCGTTCGCCCCCTCGGTGTCCCGGGTCGCGGGGCCCCGGGTCCGGCGCCCGCCGCTTCCCTAACAAGTGTTTGGTAGATTAACGTACCGCCGTGAGCGGCGTCGAGAACCGGGCAGCCGCACCCGTCCCCAGGAGGCACGGACATGAGCGCACCACCCGCCTACGTGTCCGGACACGGACTGCTCGACGGACGCACCGCCGTCATCACCGCCGCGGCCGGCGCCGGCATCGGCGGTGCCACCGCCCGCCGCTTCCTCGAAGAAGGCGCCCGGATCGTCATCGGCGACGCCCACGCCCGCCGGCTCAAGGACACCGAGGCCGCACTCGCCGGGGAGTTCGGCGCCGACCGGGTGGCCTCGCTGCCCTGCGACGTCACCGACGAGACCCAGGTGCAGGCCCTCTTCACCCTCGCCGAACGCACCCACGGCTGCCTCGACATCGTCGTCAACAACGCCGGACTGGGCGGCACCGCCCACCTCGCCGACATGACCGACGAGCAGTGGACGAAGGTGCTCGACGTGACCCTGAACGGCACCTTCCGCTGCACCCGCGCCGCCCTGCGCCGGCTGCGCACCGCCCGCGTCGGCGGGGTCGTCGTCAACAACGCCTCGGTGGTCGGCTGGCGCGCCCAGGCCGGACAGGCCCACTACGCCGCCGCCAAGGCCGGGGTGATGGCCCTGACCCGCTGCGCCGCCCTGGAGGCCGCCGCCTACGGGGTCCGCGTCAACGCCGTCGCCCCCAGCCTCGCCATGCACCCGCACCTCGTGAAGGTCACCACCCCCCAGCTGCTCGCCGAACTCACCGAGCGCGAGGCCTTCGGCCGGTACGCCGAACCCTGGGAGGTCGCCAACGTCATCGTGTTCCTGGCGAGCGGCTACTCCTCGTACATGACCGGCGAGACCGTCTCCGTCAGCAGCCAGCACCCGTAGGGGGCGGGATGATCCGGCAGGCGCGGCCGGAGACCACAATGGCCGTGTGCCCACGAAGAACCCCAAGAAGCAGTCCCCGGTGACCCCCACCCCCGAGCGCCGGCGCGAACTCCTCGACACCGCCGCCGAGGTCTTCGCCGCCCAGGGCTACAACGCCACCACCGTCCGCAAGATCGCCGACGCGGCCGGCATGCTCGCCGGCAGCCTCTACTACCACTTCGACTCCAAGGAATCGATGCTCGACGAGATCCTCTCCGGCTTCCTGAACGAGCTCTGGGAGGGGTACGACGCCGTACTCGCCGCCGGGCTCGGCCCCCGGGAGACCATCGAGGCCCTCGTCACCGAGTCCTTCCGCGAGATCGACCGGCACCGCGCCGCCGTCGCGATCTACCAGAAGGAGTCCCGGCACCTGTCCGCGCAGCCCCGCTTCCACTACCTGTCCGACTCCCAGCAGAAGTTCGAGAAGGCCTGGCTCGGCACGCTGGAACGCGGGGTCGCCGCCCGGGTCTTCCGGGCCGACCTGGACATCCGCCTCACCTACCGGTTCGTCCGCGACACCGTGTGGGTCGCGGCCTCCTGGTACCGGCCCGGCGGACAGCACAGCCCCGACGAGATCGCCCGCCAGTACCTCTCGATGGTGCTCGACGGCATCGCCGTCCGCACGTAGCCCGCGTACGCAGGCCCTGCGCACGCGCCCGAGGAACCGAAGGAGCCGCAGTCATGCCCGAGGCCTACATCGTCGAAGCGGTCCGCACCCCCGTCGGCCGGCGGGGCGGCGGACTCGCCGCGGTCCACCCCGCCGACCTCGGGGCGCACGTGCTCAGGGAACTCGTCGCCCGCGCCGGGATCGACCCCGCCGCCGTCGAGGACGTGGTCTTCGGCTGCCTCGACACCGTCGGCCCCCAGGCCGGGGACATCGCGCGCACCGCCTGGCTGGCCGCCGGACTGCCCGAGGAGGTGCCCGGCGTGACCGTCGACCGCCAGTGCGGATCCTCCCAGCAGGCCGTCCACTTCGCCGCCCAGGCCGTCCTGTCCGGCACCCAGGACCTGGTCGTCGCCGGCGGCACCCAGAACATGTCGATGATCCCCATCGCCTTCGCCTCCCGGCAGGCGGCCGAACCCCTCGGCCTCACCGAGGGCCCCTACCTCGGCAGCGCAGGCTGGCGGGCCCGCTACGCAGACGCCCCCGTCAACCAGTTCCACGGCGCCGAGCTCATCGCCGAGCAGTGGGGCATATCCCGCGAGGACATGGAGGAGTTCGCCCTCCGCTCGCACCGGCGGGCGGTCCGGGCCCTCGACGAGGGCCGCTTCACCCGCGAGACCGTCCCGTACGGAGAGGTGGCCGCGGACGAGGGCCCGCGCCGCGACACCAGCGCCGAGAAGATGGCCGCCCTCAAGCCGGTCGTGCCCGGCGGCACCATCACCGCCGCCGTCTCCTCCCAGGTCTCCGACGGTGCGGCCGCCCTCCTCCTGGCCTCCGAGCGCGCCGTACGCGAGCACGGGCTGAGCCCGCGGGCCCGCATCCACCACCTCTCGGTGCGCGGCGAGGACCCGATCCGGATGCTCTCCGCACCCATCCCGGCCACCGCCCACGCCCTCGGGAAGACCGGCATGACCCTCGGCGACATCGACCTCGTGGAGATCAACGAGGCCTTCGCCCCGGTCGTGCTCGCCTGGCTGAAGGAGACCGGCGCCGACCCGGACAGGGTCAACGTCAACGGCGGCGCGATCGCCCTGGGGCACCCGCTGGGCGCCACCGGCGCGAAGCTGATGACCACCCTGCTGCACGAGCTGGAGCGCACCGGCGGCCGCTACGGGCTCCAGACCATGTGCGAGGGCGGCGGCCAGGCGAACGTCACGATCATCGAGCGGCTCTGACGGGGCGGGCCGGCGGCCGGTGCACCCGCGGCGGCCGGCCCCGCGCCGCCGTGTGCTAGCTTTAGAGGGTTGCAGTTGTGGTACCCATGAACTTTATGTGCGCCTGACGGGAATGATCCGCAGGCGCTTTTATTGTTTTCCGGCATCTCCGGATGGGGCCCCACCTATTCAGGAGATTGTTATGGCCAACGGCACCGTGAAGTGGTTCAACTCGGAGAAGGGCTTCGGCTTCATCGAGCAGGAGGGTGGCGGCCCGGACGTCTTCGCCCACTACTCGAACATCGCCACCCAGGGCTTCCGTGAGCTCCACGAGGGCCAGAAGGTGACCTTCGACGTCACGCAGGGCCAGAAGGGCCCCCAGGCGGAGAACATCCTCCCCGCCTGATCGCTCACCGCACGGCCGGGGCCCGCACCACTCGGTGCGGGCCCCGGTTTGCGCTGTCTCGTCTGTCCGCCACTCAGGAGGGCGTCTCCGCATGACCAGCTCCAGCTCCGCCCGTGCCCCCCGCCGACCCGGCCGCAACCGGGGCGCCGCCCAGGGCCACCCGAAGGCCGCCGCAGGCCGCCCGAAGGCCGTGGCGCGGCCCCAGGAATTCACCATGCCGGAGACCCTGACCCCCGCCCTGCCCCCGGTCGCCTCCTTCGAGGACCTGGACATGCCGGCCGCGCTCCTGAAGACCCTCGCGGCTCAGGGCGTCACCGAGCCCTTCCCGATCCAGGCCGCCACCCTGCCGAACTCCCTGGCGGGCCGCGACCTGCTCGGCCGCGGCCGCACCGGCTCCGGCAAGACCCTCGCCTTCGGCCTGGCCATGCTCGCCCGCACCGCCGGCCGCCGCGCCGAGTCCCGGGCCCCGCTGGCCCTGGTCCTCGTCCCCACCCGCGAGCTCGCGCAGCAGGTCACCGACGCCCTCACCCCGTACGCGACCGCGGTCAACCTGCGGATCGCCACCGTCGTGGGCGGCATGTCGATCAACCGGCAGTCGGCCGCCCTCGGGCGCGGCGCCGAGGTGCTCGTCGCCACCCCCGGCCGCCTCAAGGACCTCATCGACCGCGGGGACGTCACCCTCGGCCAGGTCGCCGTCACGGTCCTCGACGAGGCCGACCAGATGACCGACATGGGCTTCCTGCCGCAGGTCACCGCCCTGCTCAAGCAGGTCGAGGACGGCGGCCAGCGGCTGCTGTTCTCCGCCACCCTGGACAAGAACGTCGACAAGCTGGTCAAGCAGTTCCTCGTGGACCCGGTCACGCACTCCGTGGACCCGTCCGCCGGCGCCGTCGTCACCATGGAGCACCACGTCCTGTACGTGCTCGACGAGACCGACAAGAAGGCCGTCACCACCCGCATCGCCGCCCGCGACGGGCGCGTGATCATGTTCCTGGACACCAAGCGCTCCGTGGACCGCCTGGTCAAGCGGCTGCTCGCCAGCGGTGTACGGGCCTCCGGCCTGCACGGCGGCCGGTCCCAGCCGCAGCGCAACCGGACCCTGGACCAGTTCAAGAACGGCCAGGTCACCGCCCTGATCGCGACGAACGTCGCGGCCCGCGGCATCCACATCGACGACCTCGACCTGGTCGTCAACGTGGACCCGCCCACCGACCACAAGGACTACCTGCACCGCGGCGGCCGCACCGCCCGCGCCGGCGAGTCCGGCAGCGTGGTCACGCTGGTCCTGCCCGACCAGAAGCGCGAGATGGGCCGGCTGATGTCCGACGCGGGCATCACCCCGCGGACCGCGCAGGTCCGCTCCTCCGACGAGGAGCTCGCCCGCCTCACGGGGGCGCGGGAGCCCTCCGGGGTGCCGGTGGTCATAGAGGTGCCGCAGCAGGCCGCGCCGGCCAAGGCGGCCGCCAAGAGCGGGTCCGGGTCGAGGTCCCGCCGGGGCCGCGGCGGGAACGGCGGCGGTGCCGGGGCGGCCAAGACCGCCGCGGCCAAGACCGCCGCGCCCAAGACCGAGGGCGGTTCGGCCGCCGGCAGCCGCGGCCGGCGGCCGCGCTCCGGAGCCGCGGGGTCTGCCTCCGGCGGGGCCGCTGCCCCGCGGACCCGCTCGGCCGGCGGCCAGGCCCGCCGCCAGGGCGGCGGCCGCTCCGGCGCGGGCCGCCCGGCCTGACCTGTTCCGGGGGCTCCGCCCCCGGAACCCCGCGCCTCACACGCCGGCGGGGCTTGATCTTGCCCGGCAGCATCCAGCCCGCAGGCGGCATCCGGGCAGGGGCGCAATCCAGCCCGTCCGGCGTTCGAGGACCGGGGGCCCGGGGGCGGAGCCCCCGAAACCCGCGGCGGGCCGCGCAGGCGTCACGCGGCGTCCGGTCCCGCCAGGCGTTCCACCGCCTGCGCCGCTTCGGCCATGACCCGCGCGACCAGCTCCGCACACGAGGGAAGGTCCTCGATCACGCCGGCCACCTGCCCCGAGGCCATGATCCCGAGGTCCGCACGGCCCTCGACCATGGACGCCTTCAGGAGCATGGGCGTGTTCGCGGCGAGCAGGACCTGGCTCCAGGTCAGGTCCTTGCCGTGTTTCATCGCGAGCCCGTCGCGGACCATCTGCCGCCAGCCCAGCCCCGAGATCCGGCGGAAGCCGGCCGCGTGCCGCACCGCCCGCAGCAGGGCCCCGGCGCGGCCCGAGCGCTCCAGGGCGGCCACCAGCTCGGTGCGCAGCATCCGGTGCGGCAGCCCGTCCACCGCCGTGGTCACCGTCACGTCCCGGACCGAGGCCGCCAGGTAGCGGGCCTTCACCGCGTCGGGGACGGTCGAGTCCGAGGTCAGCAGGAACCGGGTGCCCATCGCCACCCCCGCCGCCCCGAACGCCAGGGCCGCGACCAGCCCCCGCCCGTCGTGGAACCCGCCCGCCGCGACCACCGGGATGTCCACCGCGTCCACCACCTGCGGCAGCAGCACGGTCGTCGCCACCTCCCCGGTGTGCCCGCCGCCCTCGCCGCCCTGCACGATCACCGCGTCCGCGCCCCAGGCGGCGACCTTCTCCGCGTGCCGCCGCGCCCCGACCGAGGGGATCACGACCACCCCCGCGTCCTTGAGCCGCGCGATCAGCTCGCGCGAGGGGGCCAGTGCGAAGGACGCGACCGCGACCCCCTCGTCCACGATCAGCCGGACCCGCTCCGCCGCATCGGAGGCGTCCGCCCGCAGGTTCACCCCGAACGGGGCCTGCGTACGGGACTTCACCTCGCGGATCGCGGCACGCAGCCGGGCGGGGGTCATCGTCGCGGAGGCGAGGATGCCCAGGGCCCCGGCGTTCGCGGTGGCCGAGACCAGCCGCGGTCCGGCCACCCACCCCATCCCGGTCTGCACGACCGGATGGGTCACGCCGACGAGCCGGGTGAACGGGGTCTCCAGCACGGGCACCGGCACCGGAACCGGCACCGATCCGGGCACCGGCACCGATCCGGGCACCGGCACCGAACCGGGCACCGGCACCGGCACGGGCGTCCGGTCCGCGGCCGCCATCAGGCCGGCACCTCGCGCTCGCGCAGCCCCTGCGGGTCGATGACCTCGCGGATCAGCCGCAGTTCCGCCGCGTCGGGCTCCCGCGTGTACGGCACCTCCGCGCCGATCACGAGGTCGAAGCCGGTGGCCTCGACCACCCGGTCCACGCTGACCCCGGGGTGCAGCGAGGCCAGCCGCATCCGCCGGTCCGGGGTCTCGAAGTCGAACACGCCCAGGTCGCTGACCACCCGCGGCAGCCGGTGGTGCCGCGCGCCCAGGGCGGCCGCCCGGTCGTTCCCCACCCCGCACACCATGTCCACCCGGTCCACGAACACCCGCGGCGAGTGCCGGGGGATCCAGTAACTGACCGGGTTGTTCAGGGTGTTCACGGGGGCGCCGCGCACCCCGAGGAGCTGCCGGGCCGGCCGCTCCCACGCCCCGATGCACGAGATGTTCTGGTTGCCGTGGCGGTCGATCTGGCTGGCGCCCATCATGACGTGCCGCTTGCCGCCGGTCACCATCGTCAGGTGGCGGCGGTACGGCAGCCAGCCCTCGACCGTCCCGTCCGGGCCCACGAGCATGGCCTCGCCGTCGGTCAGCAGCAGGTCGGGGGAGAAGGTCCGCTTGGCGAGCCGGGCCCCGAAGGAGGGGATCAGGCCCATCGGACTGGCGAGCACCTCGCCGTCCCCCCGCCAGGCCTCGGCGCACGCCACCACGCAGTACTCGGCGCGGGTCACTCCGGAACCGGTCATTTCTGCTCCTCGTGCCAGGCGCGGACGGCGGACTGGTAGGAGTGCTCGTCCGGGCCGGAGAGGAACCGCCCGGCGAACACCTCCCACGGGGTGGTGGCGTACAGCTTCTGGAAGGCCTCGTCGCGGCCCTGGTCGGGGGCGCAGGAGGTGAAGTGCGCCCCGTTCGGCGCCTCGACCACCCCCGTGACGCTGTGCCGGCCCACCAGCAGGGTCTGCGGGGCGGCCTCCTTGGTCAGCTCGGCGGTCTCCACGATCTGCTCGCACGACAGGTACGCGGCATCGGCGGCCTCGCAGAACAGGTCGTCGAAGTACGGGTCGGGGCCCAGGTACTGGCCGTTGCCGAGCCGGTCGGCCCGGTTGAGGTGGACCAGGGCCGCGTCCATGCGCAGCGCGGGCACGGCGACGAACTCCTCGCCGTCCTCGTAGGGGGAGCGGACGGTGCGCAGCTGCGGGTTGACCCGCATCACGTCGGAGCCGAGACCGGCCCGTACGGGGAGGAACGGCAGCCGGTTGGCGGCGGCGTGCAGCCCCCACATGAACATGGCCTCGTCCAGCTCGGTCAGCTCGAAGCCGCCGCCCTCGCGGGCCGCCCGGAAGTGCGGCTCCAGCGGGATGGAGTCGAGCGTGGCGAACGGGGCGACCAGCCGGCGGATCCGGCCGGCGGCCGCCAGCATCCCCACGTCGGGCCCGCCGTACGAGACGACGGTGAGATCGGTGATCCGGGACCGGAGCAGTGCTCGCACCAGGGCCATCGGCTTGCGCCGCGAACCCCAGCCGCCGATGCCGACGGTCATGCCGCTCTCCAGCCGGCCGACGGCCTCGTCGGCGCTCATGGTCTTGTCAGTCACGCGTCCTGCCCCTTCCCGAAGGTGTCGCGGACCCGTCCGGCCACCCCGCTGAGCCCGGCCTCGAAGGTGAAGCCCTGCTCGAAGCGGTAGCTGCGGCGCACGTCCACGGGGTCGATGCCGTTGATGGCCGCCTTGGCCAGCCGGATCAGCAAGCCGTCCTTCTGCGCGATCTCCGCGGCCAGTGCCAGCGCGGCCCCCGCCAGCTCCGCCCGCGGCACCACCTGCCAGACCGAGCCGTGGGCGCGGAGTTCGGCGGCGCCCACGGTGCGCGAGGTGTAGTACAGGGTCCGCATCAGGTGCTGGGGGACCAGGCGGGCCAGGTGGGTCGCCGCGCCCAGCGCCCCGCGGTCCAGCTCCGGCAGCCCGAAGACGGCGTCCTCGCTCGCCACGATCGCGTCCGCGTTGCCCACCAGGCCGATCCCGCCGCCCAGGCAGAAGCCGTGTACGGCGGCCACCACCGGGACCTCGCACTCGTAGACGGCGGCGAAGGCCTCCGCGCAGCCCCGGTTGGCGCCGAGCAGGGCGCCGTGGCCGGTGTCCCGCTGCATCTCCTTGATGTCGACACCGGCGTTGAAGCCGCGGCCCTCGGCGGCGAGCACCACGCAGCGCACCTCCGGATCGCGGCCGGCCGCGCGCAGCGCCGCGGCCAGGTCGTACCAGCCCTGCACGGGCAGGGCGTTGACGGGCGGGAAGTCGACGGTGACGCGTGCGACGCCCTTGCCCGGGCGGGAGGTGGAGACACCCATGAGAGGATCAGCTACCTTTCCACCAAACATTTGTTAGGCGGGAAGGTAGCAGCCCATGGAGCTGGACGGGAGGGTCGCCGTCGTCACCGGTGGCACCCGCGGGGTCGGAGCCGGGATCGCCCGGGCGTTCCTCGCGGCGGGCGCCCGGGTCGTCGTCTGTGCCCGCAGACCCCCGGAGGAGCCGGTCCGCGCGGCCGGCCGCACCGCCGAACACCTCCCCGTGGACCTGCGCGACCCCGAGGCCGTCAACGGCCTGTTCGCGCAGGTCGCCGACCGCCACGGCCGGCTCGACTGCCTGGTCAACAACGCCGGCGGCACCCCGTACCGGCTGCTCGGGGAGGGCGGCCCGCAGCGGCACGCCCGGGTGGTCGAACTCAACCTGCTCGCCCCGCTCACCGCCTCCCTCGCCGCCCACCCGTACCTGCACGAGACCCGCGGCTCGGTCCTCATGATCGGCAGCGTGAGCGGCACCCGCCCCTCCCCGGGCACCGCCGCCTACGGGGCCGCGAAGGCCGCACTGGAGAACCTGGCCCGCTCCATGGCCGTGGAATGGGCCCCGCGGGTACGGGTGAACACCCTGGTCCTGGGCATGGTGCGCACCGAACTCGCCCATCTGCACTACGGGGACGAGGCGGGGGTGGCGGCGGTCGCCGCCACGGTCCCGCTCGGCCGGCTGGCCGAACCCGCGGACGTGGGGGAGGCGGCGGTGTTCCTCGCCTCCGACCGCGCCGCGTACCTGAGCGGGGCCAGCCTGCTCGTCCACGGCGGCGGCGAACGCCCGGCGTTCCTGGCCGCCGCGAACGCCCACCACGGCACTGCCGACGAGACGAAGGAGAGCTGAGATGCCGATGGCCGAAGGCCGGGTCGTGATCGTGACGGGCGCGGGCCGGGGGCTGGGCCGCGCCCACGCCCTCGCGTTCGCCGAGGCGGGTGCCCGGGTGGTCGTCAACGACCTCGGGGTGGGCCTGGACGGGGCCCCGGCCCCCGGCAGCCCGGCCGCGCAGGTCGCCGAGGAGATCAGGGCGCAGGGCGGGGAAGCGGTCGCGCACGGCGGGGACGTCGCCACCGCCGAGGGCGCCGCCTCCCTGGTGGCCTGCGCCCTCGACGCCTTCGGCGGGCTCGACACCCTGGTCAACAACGCCGGCTTCCTGCGCGACCGGATGCTGGTCAACCTCGACGAGGAGGACTGGGACGCCGTCGTACGGGTCCACCTGCGCGGCCACTTCCTGCCCCTGCGCGAGGCCGCCCGGCACTGGCGCGCGCAGGCCAAGGCGGGCCGCGAGGTCCGCCCCCGGGTGGTCAACACCTCCTCCGGCGCCGGCCTGCTGGGCTCGGTGGGCCAGGGCTGCTACAGCGCGGCGAAGGCCGGGATCCTCGGGCTCACCCTCGTGGCCGCCGCCGAAACCGCCCGCTACGGGGTCCAGGTCAACGCGATCGCCCCGGCCGCCCGGACCCGCATGACCGAGCAGGCCTTCGCCGAGACCATGGCCGCCCCGGCGGACGGCGCCTTCGACGCGATGGCCCCCGGCAACGTCTCCCCGCTGGTGGTCTGGCTGGGCTCGGACGCCTCCGCCGGGGTGACCGGCCGGGTCTTCGAGGCCGAGGGCGGCCGCCTCACCGTCATGGAGGGCTGGCGCCCGGGCCCCACCACCGACAAGGGCGCCCGCTGGACCCCCGAGGAGGCCGGCCGGGCCGCGGCCGCCCTCCTGGCGAAGTCCGAACCCCCACAGCCGGTCTACGGCAGCCGCTGACCCGGGGCGGCTCGGCCGCCGGGCGCAGCCGCGGCCCGTACGGAACCCGCAGGCCGGGCCCGGACAGAACCCGGGCCCGGCCCCCTGGCGGGAGGTCGGGCCCGGATCCGTGACTCGTGCGACACCGCATTCCTACCCACCCCCGGCCCGGTCCGAACCGTCCGGAACCCACCGGGTTGCCGAAGAACTCCGGCAGCCGCCCGCGGACCCCGCTACGTCTCGCACTCCAGCACCGTCCGGCACACCCCGCACCGCACGGCCAGCCGCCCCCGCACCGGCACCCGCAGCCGCTGCCCGCACGCCGGGCACGGGAAGTCCACCCGCTGCCCGGCCGCCGGATCCCCGGCGAACCGGTACCCGGCCCCGCGGGCCGCCGCCCCGCCCGAGCCGGCCGCCGCCCCGGCCCCGCCGGCCGCCGCACGCCGCTCCCGGGCGTACCGCCGCCGCTCCCCGTAGGGCGCCCCGGTCAGCGGGGGCCGCCGCCAGTCCGCCGCGGCCGCCGCCCGCCCCCGTACGTACGCCTCGTACGCCTGCGGGCTGGTGAACGCCGGAGCCGGGTCCTCCCCGAACAGCGCGGCCCGCTTGGCCAGCACGTACCCGAACTCCTCCGGGGTGAGGTAGCCGAGCTTCTGCAGGGTGACGGCGTCCTCCCGGTAGGCGTCCAGAAGCAGCCAGCCGGCGCCGAGGTACGCGGCGGCGGTGTCGGTCAGGATCTCGTTGTCGCGCGTGCCCGGGAAGGACAGCCCGAGCCGGTGCAGCAGCACGTGCGCGACCTCGTGGGCCAGGGCCGCGGCCAGGTCCCGGCGGTGGCTGCGGAACCGGTCGTCGACCTCGACGAAGTACTCGGGTCCGGCGGCCAGTTCCACGCTCGCCGCGTGCTCCATCGCGCGGAAGCTCACCACCATCCGGGCCTCGGGCAGGTGCAGCTGCCGCACCAGGGCGCGGGCCACCCGCTGCGCCCCCAGGTACAGGTCCTCGGTGTCGGGGAAGGCCGCGTCGGCGGGGGAGAAGCCGGCCGCGTACCGCTGGATCCCGTCGTACGAGAGCCGCCGGTGCAGGGCGGTGATGGCCGTGCGCACCGTCGCCAGGTGCGGGAAGCCGTGCTCGACCGGGCGCCCGTGCGCCCCGCTGTCCGTCATGCCGCCTCCTGCGTCGGGGACTTGGCCGAAAACGCCGTCTTGTTGGATGCCGTACCCGGGTGTGACATGTACGCGTCAGGTGCTCTCCGTCTTCGGCACCGGCACCACGCACAGCCCAACCCCCCACGAAAGGCAGTGTGTTGAACACCTCCACGAAGCAGAAGACCGCCACCCGCGTCCTCAAGCGCACCCTCGCCGCCGCGGCCGTCGCCCTCGCCGCCGTCAGCCTCCAGCCCACCGGGGCCACCGCCGCACCGGCCCCCGTCGTCGGCGGCACCCGCGCCGCCCAGGGCGAGTTCCCCTTCATGGTCCGGCTCTCCATGGGCTGCGGCGGCGCCCTCTACACCCAGCAGATCGTCCTCACCGCCGCCCACTGCGTCGGCGCCTCCGGCACCAACACCTCCATCACCGCCACCGCCGGCGTCGTGGACCTCAACAGCACCAGCGCCATCAAGGTCAAGTCCACCAAGGTGCTGCGCGCCCCCGGCTACAACGGCTCCGGCAAGGACTGGGCCCTGATCAAGCTCGCCCAGCCGATCAACCTGCCCACCCTCAAGATCGCCGAGACCACCCAGTACAACAACGGCACCTTCACCGTCGCCGGCTGGGGCGCCACCCGCGAGGGCGGCGGCCAGCAGCGCTACCTGATGAAGGCGACCGTCCCCTTCGTCTCCGACGCCGACTGCCAGGCCGCCTACAGCGGCGACATCATCCCCGCCGAGGAGATCTGCGCGGGCCGCCTGAACGTCGGCGGCGTCGACACCTGCCAGGGCGACTCCGGCGGCCCCATGTTCCGCCGCGACGACGCCGGTGCGTGGATCCAGGTCGGCATCGTCAGCTGGGGCATCGGCTGCGCCCGCCCCGAGTACCCCGGCGTCTACACGGAGGTCTCCACCTTCGCCTCCGCGATCAAGTCGGCGGCCGCGGGCATGTGACCCGGCCAGGTCCTCGCTCTCCCCCCGGACGGAATCCGGGGGGAGAGCGAGGCGCAGGGGTCCGGGGGCGGAGCCCCCGCGGCACGCGCACGCGTCCGCGGTTGCGACCCGCCCCGGACCCCTGTCCCATGGTGGGGACGACACCCACCGCGGGACAGGGGGCACACGGCACATGGCGATCAGCGTCGTCATCGCGGACGACCAGCAGATGGTCAGAGCCGGATTCCGCATGATCCTGGAGAGCCAGCCCGACATGACCGTCCTCGCCGACGTGGTCGACGGGCAGGCCGCACTCGACGCCGTCGAAGCCCACCAGCCCGACGTGCTCCTCCTCGACATCCGCATGCCCAGGCTCGACGGCCTCGAAGTCACCCGCCGCCTCGCCGGCCGCACCAAGCCCCGCATCGTGATCGTCACCACCTTCGACCTCGACGAGTACGTCCACGCCGCCCTGCACGGCGGCGCGTCCGGGTTCCTCCTCAAGGACGCGAGCCCCGCCATGCTGGTTGAGGCGGTCCGCGCCGCCGCCGTCGGAGACTCCCTCGTCTCGCCCGCCATCACCGTCCGGCTGCTGCGCGAGATGGCCCCCCGCACCCCGCCCGCAGCCACCCGCCGCCCCGCCGAACCCCTCACCCCACGCGAGCGGGACGTGGTCCGCTGCCTCGCCCGCGGCCTCACCAACGCCGAGATCGCCGCCGATCTCTACGTCTCCCTCTCCACCGTCAAGACCCACCTCGCGAACGTCCAGGTCAAGCTCGACGCCCGCAACCGGGTCGAGATCGCCGCCTGGGCCTGGGAAAGCGGCCTCGCCACCAGCCCCGCATGACCCCCGCCCCCCGGACCCGCCCGTGAGCCCCCTGGCCGCCTGGGCCCGCCGCCACCCCCGCGCCGCCGGCCTCACCCGGCTCGCCCTCACCCTGCTGCTCCTCGCCCTCGTCAGCTTCGAAGGCGTGGTCCTCGCCCGCCAGCCCACCGCGCCGCACGCCGTCGTCTGGTTCTCCGGCATCCTCGTCTGCCTCAGCGCGGCCCCCTGGCCCCGGCCCGGCCCCGTACCCCGCGCCTGGTTCGCCGCCGCCGTCACCTGGACCGCCACCCTCCTGCTGATCTTCGGCAACCACCCCCTCGTCGTCTGGGGCGCCGGTGAGGCGGTCGCCCTCCTCGTCCTCCTCAGCCAGGTCCTGCTGCACGCCCCCGCCCGCACCGCCGCCGTCCTCGGCCCCCTCCTCGGCCTGGGCTGCACGGCCGTACCCGTACGCGACACCGACCCCGGACGCTTCACCCTCCTCTTCTGCGTGCTCACCGCCGTCGTCGGCGCCTACTCCCTCCTGCTCCGCCTCCAGGCCGTCCAGCGCGTCCGCGAGGTCCACGCCGTACGCACCGCCGAACGCCTCGACCTCGCCCGCGAGCTCCACGACCTCGTCGCCCACCACGTCACCGGCATCGTCGTCGAGGCCCGCGCCGCCCGCTTCACCGGCGTCACCGCCGAACGGGCCGCCGAGATCCTCGGCCGCATCGAAACCGCCGGCGACGAGGCCCTCGGCGCCATGCGCCGCCTCGTCCGCGTCCTGCGCGAGGACGACACCCCCGGCGCCACCCGCCCCGTCGCCGGCATCGCCGAGCTCCGCGAGCTCACCGACCGCTTCTCCCGCACCGGCCCGCCCGTCGTCCTCCACGTGGAGGACGGCCTCGACGCGAAGATCCCCGGCGACATCGCCGCCACCGTCCACCGCATCGTCCTCGAAGCCCTCACCAACATCACCAAGCACGCCGCCGGGGCCACCGCCGTACGGATCGGCCTGCGCACCGTCCCCACCGGACTCGAACTGCGCATCGCCGACAACGGCGGCCGCCCCGCCCGCCTCTCCGACAAGGCCCGCGGCGGCGGCTTCGGACTCGCCGGCATGACCGAACGCGCCGAGGCCATCGGCGGCACCCTCACCGCCGGACCCGCCCCCGGCGGCGGCTGGCGCATCACCGCCCTCCTGCCCCTGTGACCCGCCCGGCCCGCCCCCGTACGCCGCACACCGGCCATCCCGGAGCCCGCCCCGGCCGAAAACCTCCCCCACCAGCCGGAAGACCGCCCGCCGGCCCGTCTCACCCACCGGCCGAACGATGATCCGACCGGCCCGGCCGCGTAAGCTCAGGCCCCATGAAGACCACCGACATCGACGAGAACGTCCGTGCCGAACTGACCCGGCTGCGGGACAGCATCGACAACATCGACGCGGCCGTGGTCCACATGCTCGCCGAGCGGTTCAAGGCCACCCAGCAGGTCGGCCACCTCAAGGCCAAGCACCACCTGCCGGCCGCCGACCCCAACCGCGAGGCCAACCAGATCGCCCGGCTCCGCCAGCTCGCCGAGAGCGCCAAGCTCGACCCGGCCTTCGCCGAAAAGCTCCTCAACTTCATCATCGCCGAGGTCATCCGCCACCACGAGACCATCGCCGCCAGCGAGGAGTAGCCGGGACCTGCCGCACGACGGCTTCCCGCACCCCCTACGGCGGACGGGGCCCCATCAGGCAGCATGGGGCCCATGTCCGCACTGACGCGCAACGAAGCGCAGCTCCGAGCCCAGCTCCTCGACGTCCGCCACTACGCGGTCGACCTCGACCTCACCACCGGCGACGAGACCTTCGACTCCACCACCGTCATCCGCTTCACCGCCCGGAGCGACGGAGACACGTTCGTGGAGCTCAAACCGGACCTGCTGCGCTCCGCCGTCCTCGACGGACACCCGCTCGACCCCGCCGCACTCGACGGCAACCGGCTCCCCCTCACCGGCCTCACCGCCGGCCCGCACGAGCTGCGCATCGAGGCCCGCATGCACTACTCCCGCACCGGCGAGGGCATGCACCGCTTCACCGACCCCACCGACGGCGAGACGTACGTCTACACCCAGCTCTTCCTCGACGACGTCCAGCGCGTCTTCCCCGCCTTCGACCAGCCCGACCTGAAGGCCGTCTTCGCGATCACCGTCACCGCCCCCGCCGGCTGGACCGTCCTGGCCAACGGCATCACCCGGCAGACCGGCGTGCGCGAGGAGGACGGGGCCGCCACCTGGGCCGCCGCCGAGACCCCCCTCATCTCCACCTACCTCGCCGCCGTCGCCGCCGGCCCCTGGCACAGCATCCGCACCGAGCACGCCGGGCTCCCGTTCGGCATCCACTGCCGCCGCTCCCTCGCCCCCCACCTCGACGCGGACGCCGAAGAGATCCTCGGCATCACCAAGGCCTGCTTCGACCGCTACCACGAGAAGTTCACCGAGCCGTACCCCTTCGACTCGTACGACCAGGCCTTCGTGCCCGAATTCAACATGGGCGCCATGGAGAACCCCGGCCTGGTCACCTTCCGCGACGAGCTCGTCTACCGCTCCGCCGTCACCGACACCGAGCGCCAGGGCCGGGCCACCACCATCGCCCACGAGATGGCCCACATGTGGTTCGGCGACCTCGTCACCCTCCGCTGGTGGGACGACATCTGGCTCAACGAGTCCTTCGCCGAGTACATGGGCTACCAGACCCTCACCGAAGCCACCCGCTTCACCGACACCTGGACCAGCTTCGGCATCAGCCGCAAGGCCTGGGGCTACGACGCCGACCAGCGGCCCTCCACCCACCCCGTGGCCCCCACCCCCGAGGACGTGCCCGACAGCGCGTCCGCCCTCCTCAACTTCGACGGCATCTCCTACGCCAAGGGGGCCTCCGCCCTCCGCCAGCTCGTCGCCTGGCTCGGCGAAGAGGAGTTCCTCGCCGGCATCAACACCCACATCGCCCGCCACCGCTTCGGCAACGCCTCCCTCGCCGACTTCGTGGAATCCCTCGCCGCCGGCACCGACCGCGACGTCCACGGCTGGGCGGCCGACTGGCTGCGCACCACCGGCGCCGACACCCTCACCCCGCGCATCCAGGAGGCCGCCGGCGGCTGGACCCTGACCGTCGGACGCGAGGGCAGCCGCCCCCACCACGTCACGGTCGGCACCTACGACCTCGTGCCCGGGGAGAACGGCCGCCTCGAACAGCGCGACCGCATCGACCTCGACCTCCCCAGCGCCGAGGTCATCTCCGCCGTCGGCCCGCGCCCCGCGCTCCTCGTCCTCAACGACGGCGACCTCACCTACGCCAAGGTCCGCCTCGACGAGCACTCCCGGGCCGCCGCCCTCACCCACCTCTCCGGGATCCCCGACCCGCTGACCCGGGCCGTGGTGTGGAACTCCCTGCGCGACATGGTCCGCGACGGCGAGCTCGACCCGGCCGCCTACCTGGAGACGGCGAACGCCCACCTGCCCGTGGAGGACGACCTCGCCATCGTGCAGGGGGTCCTCGGCTTCGCCCGCCACCAGATCGCCGACCACTTCGTGACCCCCGCCGACCGCTCCGCCGCCCTCGCGGTCTGCACCTCCGCGGCCCGCGCGCTGATCCGCCGGACGGAAGACGGGGACCACCCGGGGCTCCGGCTGGCCGCCGTCCGCACCTTCATCGACAGCGCCACCCAGCCCGACACCATCGCCGCCTGGCTCGCCGACGGCACCGTCAGCGGCGGCCCCGAACTCGACCCCGAACTGCGCTGGCGCATCCTCGCCCGGCTCAGCGTCCTCGGTGCCGTCGGCGAGGAGGAGATCTCCGCCGAGCTCGACCGCGACCCCACCGCCACCGGGCAGGAAGGCGCCGCCCGCTGTCGCGCCGCCCTGCCCGACGCGAGCGCCAAGAAGGCCGCCTGGGAACGGATGTTCGGCCAGGACGACCTATCCAACTACCTGTTCAGCGCCACCGCCCAGGGCTTCTGGCAGCCGGAACAAGCCGACCTCGTGCAGCCGTACGTCGAACGCTTCTACCAGGACGTCATCGCCCTCGCCGACCGCCGCGGACCCGCCATCGCCGAAGCCGCCGGCCGCTACGCCTTCCCCGCCCACAGCATCGACGAGGAGTCCCTCCGCACCGGCCGCGCCTGCCTGGAGACCGCCGAGATGATCCCCGCCCTGCGCCGCAAGCTCGTCGACCAGCTCGACGACCTCGCCCGCGCCCTGCGCGTCCGCACCCGCGCCTGACCCCCTCCCGCCCCGACCGCCCGGCCGCGCCCGGCGGAGTCCCGCACCGGACCCCGCCGGGCGCCGCCGTACGCGGACCACGCGAGACCGGCCGTACGCGGGTCCGAGAGGGCTCGCACCGTCCGGTTCCGGCCACCCCCCGCCCCCGCCGACCGTCATGAACACGGCCGGAAATCGCCCCTCACCGCGTCCCGACGGTTACCCCATTCGGGTCTGATCGTTGTCCACGGCGGGAGCCGGGACCGCCCTCACCGCGGACCCCGTCCCCAGACGATCAGCCGTGAGGAAACCCATGACAGCGCCGCCCGGCCCCCACCCGCACCCCCCGCCCCTCGCCGGCGGCACCACCGGGCCCGCGGCCCTGCAGCCCCTCCTCGGCACCGTCCTCGAAGCCCTCGCCGCCGGCGCCCGCACCCGCAACGGACCCCTGCCCCCCGGCGGCCCCGACGCCCTCACCCGCCGGCTCACCACCACCCTCGGCGAGATCCTCCCCACCCGCGGCACCGGCGACCACGAAGCCCTCCGCACCCTCGTCCGCGCCCTCGCCGAAGGCGCCGCCGACCCCGCCGAACCCCTCTGCCTCGCCCACCTCCACTGCCCGCCCCTCGCCGCGGCCGCCGCCGCCGACCTCGCCGCCTCCAGCCTCAACCCCTCCCTCGACTCCTGGGACCAGGCCCCCGCCGCCTCCACCCTCGAAACCCTCGTCACCGCCACCCTCGCCCGCGAGCTCTACGACACCCCCCACCCCGACGCCGTCGTCACCACCGGCGGCACCGAAGCCAACCAGCTCGCCCTCCTCCTCGCCCGCGAACGCCACGGCCCCGTCACCCTCGTCCACGGCGCCAACGCCCACCACTCCCTGCCCCGCGCCGCCTGGCTCCTCGGCCTCCCCGCACCCCTCGCCCTCCCCACCCCCCGCGGCACCCTCGACCCCGCCGCCCTCGACCGGGCCCTCGGCCGGCACCCCGGCCCCACCCTCGTCGCCGCCACCGCCGGCACCACCGACGCCGGACTCATCGACCCCCTCCCCGAGATCGCCGCCGTCTGCGCCCGCCACCGCACCGAACTCCACGTCGACGCCGCGTACGGCGGCCTCCTCGCCTTCAGCCCCCGCCACCGCCCCCTCCTCGACGGCCTCCGGCACGCCCGATCCCTCACCCTCGACCTGCACAAACTCGGCTGGCAGCCCGCCGCCGCCGGGCTCCTCGCCGTACCCGACCGCCGGCTCCTCGACCCCCTCCACCACCAGGCCGACTACCTCAACGCCGCCGACGACACCGAAGCCGGCCTCCCCGACCTCCTCGGCCGCTCCCTGCGCACCACCCGCCGCGCCGACATCCTCAAGATCGCCGTCACCCTGCGCGCACTCGGCCGCGACGGACTCGCCGCCCTTGTCGACCGCACCTGCGCCACCGCGCACCGGTTCGCCCGACTCCTCGAAGCCCACCCCCGCTTCGAACTCCACGCCGCGCCCACCATCAGCACCGTGCTCTTCCGGTCCACCGGCCTCCCCGACCACGAGATCGCCGCCGTGCGACGCACCCTCCTCCACGACGGCCGCGCCGTCCTCGGCCGCGCCACCGCCGACGGCCGCCTCTGGCTCAAGGCCACCCTGCTCAACCCCCACACCACCGAGGGCGACCTCGAACACCTCCTGAAACTCCTGGAAGGCAGCACCCACCGATGACCGCCCACCCCGACGCCCCCCAAGACCTCGCAGGAATCGGCATCGGCCCCTTCAACCTCTCCCTCGCCGCCCTCGCCCACGGCCTGCCCCGCGGCCCACGCGAGCGCGGACTCACCACCGCCTTCTACGACCAGCGCCACGAATTCCGCTGGCACCCGGGCCTCCTCCTCGAAGGCGCCACCCTCCAGGTCCCCTTCCTCGCCGACCTCGTCACCCTCGCCGACCCCGCCAGCCGCTGGTCCTTCCTCAGCTACCTCCGGCACAAGCAGCGGCTCTTCCCCTTCTACTTCGCCGAGCGCTTCCACATCCACCGCACCGAGTACGACGCCTACTGCCGCTGGGTCGCCGCCCACCTGCCCGGACTCCACTTCGGCCACCAGGTCGACGCCGTCCGCTGGAACCCCGAACGCGACCTCTTCGAAATCGACTTCACCCAGCTCGACGCCGACGGCGAGGCCGAAGCCCTCGGCCGCACCCACGCCCGCAACCTCGTCCTCGGCATCGGCACCGCCCCGTACGTCCCCGAACCCCTCAAGCCCCTCGCCGACGCCCCCACCGTCCCCGTCTTCCACTCCGGGGACTACCTCCACCACCGCGACCGCATCCTCGCCGCCGACCACGTCACCGTCATCGGCTCGGGACAGTCCGGGGCCGAGGTCTTCCTCGACCTCCTGCGCGCCCGCCCCGCCGGCCGCGAACGCCTCACCTGGCTGGCCCGCACCCCCTCCTTCGCCCCCATGGAGTACTCCAAGCTCGGCCTCGAACACTTCACCCCCGACTACACCCGCTACTTCCACGCCCTCCCCGAAAACGTCCGCGACCGCCTCGTCCCCGCCCAATGGCAGCTCCACAAGGGCATCGACGCCGACACCATCGCCGCCATCCACGAAGAGCTCTACCGCCGCACCCTCCACGGCGGCTGGCCCGACACCGTCCTCACCCCCGGCGTCAGCGTCCGCACCGCCGGCCGCGTGGCCACCACCAAGGTCGAACTCCACCTCGAACACACCGACCAGGGCACCCGCTCCCGCCTCACCACCGACGCCGTCGTCCTCGCCACCGGCTACCGGGAACGCCCCCTGACCCCCCTCCTCGCCGGACTCGACCCCTACCTCCGCAAGGACTCCGCCGGCCGCCCCCGCATCGACGACCGCTACCGCATGGTCCTCGACCCCGCCGTCACCGGCTCCGTCTTCGTCCAGAACGGCGAACGCCACACCCACGGAGTCGGCGCCCCCGACCTCGGACTCGCCGCCTGGCGCAGCGCCCACATCCTCAACACCCTCACCGGCACCGAGCCGTACCCCCTGCCCGACCGCACCGCCTTCACCACCTTCGGGCTGAAAGAACGGGAGCAGAGCCGCCGGACACCCGCGCCCGGAGCCCTGCTCCCGCTCGTCGAACACCCCTGAAGGGGGACCGCCTAGAACACCGGCACGCCCGCCCGCGTCAGCCGCCAGTCCACCGAGGCGAACTGCGCCGGGTCCACCGTGCCCTTGGCCTTCACCCAGTTGATGATCGTGTTGCGGATCTCGTCCGAGTTCGCCCACAGCTGCCGGGCCTGCGGCACGTGCGGGAAGTTGCCGCCGCCCGAGGCCCGGTAGTTGTTCACCGCCAGCACGAACTGCGCCGCCGGGTCCACCGGCCGGCCCTGGAACGACAGCCCCGAGATCCGCGAGCCCACCGGCTGCGCGATGTCGATGTCGTACGACAGCCCGTACACCGCGTCGTAGTTGTAGTCCGGGGTCGCGTCCGCGTTCGTCAGCTTCGCCGGGTCCACCGGAGCGTCCGGCGCGGTCCGCACGAAGTACTTCGCCGAGTACTCCAGGTAGTCCTTCAGCTGGGCGCCCGTGAGCAGCCGCGCCTCCAGCGTGTTCTCGAACGGGTACAGCCCCGCCGCGTCCCGTATCGTCACCCGGCCCGCCGGGATCGCCGCCGTCCGCGAGAAGCACGAGGCCTGCGAGAGCACCGGCAGCGCCGCCCACTCCGTACCGGCCAGCGCCGAGCGCACCGTGTCCGCCTGCACGTGGTTGATCAGGTCGATGATCGGAACGTCCTTCACCGGACCCTCCGCCGAGGCCATCGCCGCCGTGGACGTGCCGATGACCTGGTTCACGTACGCCACGACCTTGCGGTGCTCGTCCTCCAGCAGCCCCGTGATCGCCGGGTCCTCCGCCACCGTGTTCGAGTTCAGGACCTTCGCGGACACCTTGTCCACGCTCCACCGGCCCCGCGAGAACGACAGCTCGAAGTCGAACAGCGTCAGCCGCTGACCCCACTTCAGCGGCTCCGACAGCACGACCTCTTTGCCGGTCGCCTTGTTCGCCACCCGGTACTCCGGGATCTCCGTGTGCGCGTGGCCCACCAGGATCGCGTCGATCCCCGGCACCTGCTCCGCCACCAGGGCCGCCGCGTTCTCGATGTACGGCAGCTGGTCACCGTACGAAGAGGTCCCGCTCGAACCCGAGTGCGCCGAGACGATCACCACGTCCGCGCCCATCGACCGCAGCCGCGGCACGTACTTCGCCGCCTGCTCCTCCAGACCCGGGAAGGTCATCTTGCCCTGCACGTTCGCCTTGTCCCAGATCGCGATGCCCGGGTTGGTCAGACCCAGCACCGCCACCTTCACGTCCGGACCGTGCGGCGTACACAGCCGGTGCATGCTGTACGGCGGGAAGGCCGGCCGCAGCGTCCGCGCGTCCAGCGCGTTCGCGCCCAGCAGCGGGAAGTCGCACTGCTCCTCGAACTTCCGCAGCACCGGGATCCCGTAGTTGAACTCGTGGTTCCCCAGCGCCGCCGCGTCGTACCCGATCGCGTTCATGGCCTGCGCCATCGGGTGCACCGGACCCCGGCGCGCCGTGATCGGGTCCACCTTCGCGTAGTAGTACGACAGCTGCGTGCCCTGGATCGTGTCGCCGGCGTCGATCAGCAGCGTGTTCCGCCGCCCCTTCTCCGCACGCACCTGGTTCACCAGCGTGGAGATCTTCGCCAGGCCCACGTCGTTGTGCGCCTTGTCGTCGAACTCCTTGTCCGTGAAGTAGTCCCAGTTGAAGACGTTCCCGTGCAGGTCGGTCGTCCCCATCACCGTGAAGGAATACGTGTGCGGACGCGGACCCGCCCCCGGAGCGGCCGCGGCAGGCGAGGCCGCGGCCCCGCCCACCGCCACGGCGGCGCCCGTTACGGCCGAAGTGCCCAGAAACGTCCGACGATCGAACGGCATGTCATCTCCCTCGTGAGGCTCAACAACGCGCGTAGATTCTGACCCACCGGTAACCGGCCACAACACCCCTGGCAGGTTTCGATCCGATGACCCGCACCCCGCACCCCCGAATGCGACAGTGGAGCGCATGACCCAGGACCCCGCACCCCGGCCCGCCGCCCCCCAGCCCTACGGCACCCCCGAAGTCCCCCGCGTCGCCGTCCGCGGCGAAGCGCGCATCGAGGTCGACCCCGAAATCGCCCGCATCGGCATCGCCGTCAGCGCCCGCGGCACCGACCGCCGCACCGCCCTCGAAGACCTCACCCGCCGCAACGCCGCCGTCCTCGAACTCGTCAAGAGCTACGGGGACGCCGTCGAAAAACTCGAAACCGGCACCTTCTCCATCACCCCCGAACTCACCCGCCACGGCCGCGGCGAACGCATCCGCGCCTACCACGGCCGGGTCCACCTCACCGCCGAACTCGCCGACTTCACCGCCCTCGGCGAACTCACCACCCGCCTCGCCGACCTCGACCTCACCAGCGTCGACGGACCCTGGTGGGCCCTGCGCCCCGACTCGCCGGCCCACGGCGACGCCCGCCGCCAGGCCGTACGCGAAGCCGTCCAGCGCGCCCGCGAATACGCCGCCGCCCTCGGCGCCGAACTCGCCGCCCTCGTCGAACTCGCCGACCTCGGAGCCGAGGACGCCCTCCCCGCCACCATGGCCGCCCCCGCCGGGATGATGCGCTCCATGGCCTACGCCCAGGACACCGAACTCGCCCCCGCCCTCGACCTCGAACCCCAGCGCCAGACCGTCTATGCCTCCGTCAACGCCCGGTTCACCATGACCCCGCCCCGGCTGTGACACCCCCCGCAGACCCCCGCGGGGGCGCTCATCGGAGCACCCCCGCCCACCATTCGAGAGTTGTCAACACCCTTTCACCAAAAGGTCGTTGAGCAGTCACCCGGAAGCCGGCCGCTACTGCTCGGTAGGGGCATACGCTCGGCCCATGCGCCGAGCGAAAATCGTCTGCACCCTGGGCCCCGCCACCGACACGTACGAGCAGATCAAAGCCCTCGTCGAAGCCGGCATGGACGTGGCCCGCTTCAACCTGAGCCACGGCAGCCACGCCGACCACGAGGAGCGGTACCAGCGCGTACGCAAGGCCTCCGACGAGACCGGCCGCAGCGTCGGCATCCTCGCCGATCTTCAAGGCCCGAAGATCCGCCTCGGCACCTTCCGCGAAGGCCCCGTACTACTCGAACGCGGCGACACCTTCACCATCACCGTCGACGAGGTCCAGGGCGACCGCCTCACCTGCGGCACCACCTACACCGGCCTCGCCCAGGACGTCACCCCCGGGGAACTCGTCCTCGTCGACGACGGCCGCGTCACCCTCGAAGTCACCGCCGTCGACGGCCCCCGCGTCCACACCCGCGTCATCGAAGGCGGCATGGTCTCCGACCACAAGGGACTCAACCTCCCCGGAGTCGCCGTCTCCGTCCCCGCCCTCTCCGACAAGGACGTCGAAGACCTCCGCTGGGCCCTGCGCACCGGCGCCGACGTCATCGCCCTCTCCTTCGTCCGCAGCGGCCGCGACATCGAGGACGTCCACCGGATCATGGACGAGGAGGGCCGCCGCCTCCCCGTCATCGCCAAGATCGAAAAACCCCAGGCCGTCGAGAACATCGACGAGATCGTCGCCGCCTTCGACGGGATCATGGTCGCCCGCGGGGACCTCGGCGTGGAAATGCCCCTGGAGCAGGTGCCCATCGTCCAGAAGCGCGCCATCAAGCTCGCCAGGCGCAACGCCAAGCCGGTCATCGTCGCCACCCAGATGCTCGACTCGATGATCGACAACTCCCGGCCCACCCGCGCCGAGGCCTCCGACGTCGCCAACGCCGTGATCGACGGCACCGACGCCGTCATGCTCTCCGGCGAGACCAGCGTCGGGAAGTTCCCCGTCGAGACCGTACGCACCATGTCCCGCATCGTCGAAGCCGCCGAGGAGGACATCCTCGCCAAGGGCCTCCCCACCCTCACCGAGCGCAGCAAGCCCCGCACCCAGGGCGGGGCCGTGGCCCGCGCCGCCGCCGAGATGGGCGACTTCCTCGGCGCCAAGTTCCTCGTCGCCTTCACCCAGAGCGGGGACACCGTCCGGCGCCTCTCCCGCTACCGCTCGCCCATCCCCCTCCTCGCCTTCACCCCCGACCCCGCCACCCGCTCCCGGCTCAACCTCACCTGGGGGGTGGAGACCTTCCTCGGCCCGCACGTCGACTCCACCGACGCGATGGTGGCGCAGGTGGACGAGGAACTCCTGAGGATCGGACGCTGCGCGCCCGGGGACGTGGTCGTGATCACCGCCGGCTCCCCGCCGGGCGTGGCGGGCTCCACCAACCTGGTCCGCGTCCACCACATCGGGGACGCCGTCCGCTGAGCGGGACGCGGCCGGGATTAGAGTTGATCTTCCGGTGGTCTAAACCATCCACCGGAAGATCTCCGTGGAACCGGATCGTTATCCTCAAGTTTTGCTCAACTCTGATGACTCCCGGCCGACACGCTCTCTAGGTTCCTTGACAGCCGAGGAAGACGTGCACTTCCTTTCGACGCTGAACCAAAGGAACTCCCCCCTCATGAAGGTCTCCCGAGCCGGCCTCTCCGCTGCCGTACTCGTCCTCTCCCTCACGGCCGGCGCCTGCGGCGAAGGCGGTGGCGAGGAGCAGGAGAAGATCGCGATCGGCATCAAGTTCGACCAGCCCGGCCTCGGCCTCAAGAACGAGGACGGCACCTTCTCCGGCTTCGACGTGGACGTGGCCCGCTACGTGGCCAAGGAGCTCGGCTACGAGCCCGGCCAGATCGAGTTCAAGCAGGTCACCAGCCTCGACCGGGAGCTCCTCCTCCAGTACGGCGAGGTGGACTACGTCGTCGCCAGCTACTCCATCACGGACAAGCGCAAGGCCAAGGTGGACTTCGCGGGCCCGTACTTCACCGCCCACCAGGACCTGCTGGTCCGCTCCGGCGACAAGAACATCAAGGAAGCCTCGGACCTCAACAGCAAGCGCCTCTGCTCGGTCACCGGCTCCACGTCCGCCCAGAACGTCAAGGACAAGCTGGCCCCCAAGGCCTCCCTGATGGAGCTGGGCAGCTACTCCGAGTGCGCCGTCGCCCTCAAGGACACGTACCTCGACGCGATGACGACGGACAACTCGATCCTCGCCGGCTTCGCGGCCCAGAAGAAGTACCAGGGCCAGTTCCGCCTGATCGGCCTCAACCTGAGCACCGAGCACTACGGCATCGGCGTCAAGAAGGACAAGGCCGAACTCCGCGGCAAGATCAACGCGGCCCTCAAGAAGATGGTCCAGGACGGCTCCTGGTCCAAGTACGTCGAATCCAACTTCGGCCCGGCCTACAAGAACGACCCGGCCCCGTCCATCACGGGCTGATCAGTACTTCGCACCCACGTGGGCGTCCATCAACATGGTGGACGCCCTTCGTGCCACCAGATGTTGTACGGCTTCCCGTGGCGCGTGCACGACGTCCAGGTGATCCGGCAGCCGTCGGAGTGGACGAGCCCCCTCACGAGCTCCCAAGGGTGCTCGTCGACGATGGTCTGCTGCCAGGACTCCAAAGCGATGTGGCGCTCGTGTTTTCTGCCGGGTCCGTGTTGGGGAAACAGGCAGGCGAGGTGCTTTGAGTACACCTTCACGTTGTGGCAGCCGATGCGCTCGACGCGGCATGTCTGGTTGGCCGGGAAGACGGCGCGTACGGCTCGCTCGGCGAGGTCCATCAGCCCGGGCCACGCGTCTCCACATGTGATCATCAGGTTCGGCACCCGATGCTGTGAGTACTGGCTGATGTGACCGTCGCCGAGGTAGAGGCCCAAGAGGTACGCGTAGGCCCGCTCGTCCAGGTCGCAACCATCGCACCGCGGACACTTCGGATCATGTGCTCCAGGGCACTCGCCCCGCGATGCGCGATCTCTGTGCTTCCAATACCCAATCGTGCCGAGCGGCACGGAGAGCTGACGCGCCACGTCGGCGTTTCGTGCGCCACCACGCAGCAGCGCCAGTGCCTTCTGGCGCACTTCCAGGCTGTGGAACTCCATGCAGACACTCTGCGTGGCAGGGCGACTACAGGGAGACGGAAAAGCGGACATTCACGAGAATGTGAACGTCCGCTTAGCCGTGAAATTGTGCCCGGTGTGGGATTCGAACCCACATGCCCGAAGGCACGGTGGTTTGAGCACCGCGAGTATGACCAGTTCCTCCAACCGGGCCGGTTGTAGCAGCGTAAGCCTACCCTGTGCCGCGCGGCATTCGCCGCTAGGTAGGCTCATTCCAGCAGCACACAGCCCCGCATCAAGGAGCCCCCCGTGACCGCCGCCGAGCATGAGCCCACGCCCGTCGACGCCGATCAGTCGCACGTCCCGCCGCTGACGACGCGGGTCGTCATCGCCGAGGACGAGGCGCTCATCCGCCTCGATCTGAAGGAGATGCTGGAGGAGGAGGGCTACTCCGTCGTCGGCGAGGCGGGGGACGGGCAGAAGGCCGTGGAGCTGGCCCGGGAGCACCGGCCGGACCTCGTGATCCTCGACGTGAAGATGCCCGTCCTGGACGGGATCTCGGCCGCGGAGAAGATCGCGGAGGAGTCCATCGCGCCGGTCCTGATGCTGACCGCGTTCTCGCAGCGCGACCTCGTGGAGCGGGCCCGGGACGCGGGGGCGATGGCATACCTCGTGAAGCCGTTCAGCAAGAGCGACGTGGTGCCGGCCATCGAGATGGCGGTGTCCCGGTTCGCGGAGCTGAAGGCGCTGGAGAAGGAGGTCGCGGACCTCTCCCAGCGGCTGGAGACGCGCAAGCTGGTGGACCGGGCCAAGAGCGTGCTGCAGACGCAGTACGGGCTCTCGGAGCCGGCCGCGTTCCGGTGGATCCAGAAGACCTCGATGGACCGCCGCATGTCGATGCAGCAGGTCGCCGAGGCCGTCATCGAGGACGCCGAGGAGAAGAAGGCCGCGAAGCAGCAGTAGGCGCCGGGCGCACGGCGAAGGGCCCGCCTCCCCCGAGGGAGGCGGGCCCTTCCGTGTGCGGTGCGCGGATCAGTCCTCGCCGAGGTACGCCTTGCGGACGTCCTCGTTGTGGAGCAGGTCCTGGCCCGTGCCGGAGAGGACGATCTTGCCGACCTCCATGACGTGGGCGTGGTCGGCGAGCGAGAGCGCCGCCTGGGCGTTCTGCTCGACGAGCAGGATGGTCATGCCCGACGCCTTGAGCTCGGCCACGGTGGCCATGATCTTCTGCATCATGAGCGGGGAGAGGCCCATGGAGGGCTCGTCCAGCATGAGCAGCTTGGGCTGCGACATGAGCGCGCGGCCCATGGCGAGCATCTGCTGCTCACCGCCCGAGAGGGTGCCGGCGGCCTGCTTGCGGCGTTCGCCCAGGATGGGGAACATCTCGTAGGCGCGCTGGATGTCCTTCTCGATGCCCTCCTTGTCGCTGCGGAGGAAGGCTCCGAGCTGGAGGTTCTCGGCGATCGTCAGCCGGGGGAAGATGTGGCGTCCCTCGGGGGAGTGGGCGAGGCCCAGGGAGACGATCTTGTGCGCCGGGACGGTGTCCAGGGGCTGGCCGTTGAAGGTGATGCTGCCGGCCTTGGGCTTGATGAGGCCCGAGAGGGTGCGCAGGGTGGTGGTCTTGCCGGCGCCGTTGGTGCCGACGAGGCAGACGATCTCGCCCTCGTTGACCTCGAAGGAGATTCCCTTGACGGCTTCGATCTTGCCGTAGGCGACCTTGAGGTCCTCGACCTTGAGCAGTGCGGTCACTTGGCCTCTCCTTCCTTGTCCGTGCTGGTGGTGCTGTCCGAGGAGTCCGCGGCGGTGTCCGCGGCGGGGGCCTCGGGGGTGTCGTCGGCGGGCGCGTCGGAGGAGGTGCCCTCGTCCTCGGCGGCCTCGTCCTCGGCGGCCTCGTCGGCGGCGGCCTCCTCGGCCGGAGCCTCGTCACCCGCCGCAGCCTCGTCCTCCGCGGCCTCGGCCTCGGCCTCCGCCTCGGCGTGCGCCTCCGCGGCCTCGACCTCGGCGACCTCGGCCGCGCCGGGATCGCCCTCGAAGGGGGTGCCGAGGTAGGCGGCGACCACGCGCTCGTCGCCCTGGACCTCGCCCGGGCTGCCCTCGATGAGCTTCTCGCCCTGGACCAGGCACGCGACCCGGTCGCAGAGGTTGAAGATGAAGCGCATGTCGTGCTCGATGACGAGGACGGCGATGCCCATGTCCCGGATGGCGAAGATGAGTTCCTCGGCGGCCCGGGTCTCCTGCGGGTTCATGCCGGCCGTGGGCTCGTCGAGGAGCAGCAGGCCGGGGTCGCTCGCGAGGGCGCGGGCGATCTCCAGCTTGCGCTGCTCGCCGTACGGGAGGTTCTTGGCCAGGTGCTCGGCCTTGTGGGCCAGGCCGATGAACTCCAGGAGTTCCATGGCGCGCTTCTCGGAGGCGGCTTCGGCGGCCTTGAAGCCGGGGCCGCGCAGGAGGGCGGACCAGAGGCCTTCCTTGGTGCGGGTGTGGCGTCCGACGAGGACGTTCTCCAGCACGGTCATGTTGGCGAAGAGCCGGATGTTCTGGAAGGTGCGGGCGATGCCGGCCTTGGTGACCAGGTGCGGCTTGGGCGGCAGGACCGTGCCCTTGTAGCTGACGGTGCCCTCGGTGGGCACGTACAGGCCGGTGAGGCAGTTGAAGAAGGTGGTCTTGCCGGCGCCGTTGGGGCCGATGAGGCCGACGATCTCGCCTGCGTTGACCTTGAGGTCGACGGAGCGGACGGCGGTGAGGCCGCCGAAGCGCATGGTGACGCCGCTCGCTTCGAGGACCGTCTCGGTGGTGGTCGTCGTCATGGTGTTCACACACCCGCCTTGGCGGTGGCCAGGTCGGTGGGGGCCTGGTCAGCGGTGTCGTCGTGGTACTCCAGCTGCGCGCGCTTGTTGGCGATGAGGCCTTCGGGGCGGAAGCGCATCAGGATGATGAGGGCGATGCCGAAGCCGAGCAGCTGGTATTCCTGGAGGAACTGCAGCTTGGCGGGGATCAGGAAGAGGAGTGCGGCGCCGAGGATGGGGCCGCGGATGGTGCCCATGCCGCCGAGGATGACCGCGGCGAGCAGGAAGGCGGAGTTCGGGGGCACGGGGCCGGCGAACTGGTACATCTCGGGGACCACGGTGTGCTGGACGTGTGCCTGCACGGTGCCGGCGAGGCCGGCGAGGGTGGCGCCGAGGGCGAAGGCGATCAGCTTGACGCGGAAGCCGTTGATGCCCATGGCGGTGGCGGCGGTCTCGTCCTCGCGGATGGCGACCCAGGCGCGGCCGATGCGGCTGTTGCCGGCGCGGCTGAACACCGTGACGACGAGGACCATCGCGAGCAGCATCAGGAAGTAGTAGTTGGCGTAGGAGCCGAGTTCGATGCCGAGGATGGTGTGCGGCTGTCCGAAGTTGTACCCGAAGATTTCGAGGTCGGGGATGTTCGGGATGCCGTTGGGGCCGTTGGTGATCTGCGGGCCGGAGACGCCGTCGAGGTTGCCCATGGCGATGCGGAAGATCTCTCCGAAGCCGAGGGTCACGATGGCGAGGTAGTCGCCGCGCAGGCGGAGGGTGGGGGCGCCGATGACGACGCCGAAGATGAGGGAGACGACGGCGCCGAGGAGGACGGCGATGCCGAAGGGGATGTGGATGTCGAACGCGGAGGCGGTCGTTCCGGAGACCAGTGCGGCGGTGTAGGCGCCGACGCCGAGGAAGGCGACGTATCCGAGGTCGAGGAGGCCGGCGAGGCCGACGACGACGTTGAGGCCGAGGGCGACGGTCGCGAAGATGATGATGTTGACCGCGATCAGGGTGTAGGTGTCGCCGCCCTGCTGGGTGAAGGGGAAGGCGAGCGCCGCGACGAAGGCGGCGGCGACCGTGACGGTGCGGTTGTTCGCGGTGATCGTGCTCAGGCGGTCCATGAGGCCGGACTTGAGGAGCGCGAGGAAGACGAACAGGACGATGATCAGGTACGCGATGAAGAGCTCGGGCTCGGTGTCGTCCGTGTCGATGCCGAAGGTGATCACGTAGAGGCCGACGGCGAAGGCGGCGACGACGATCAGGATCTCGGCCCAGGACGGGAGCTTCTTGGCGGGCGCGGCCTTCCGGCTGTCGTCGGCGATGAAGTACGCGGCGACGGCGGGGATGGCGGAGGCGACGGCCGCGACGTACGCGCCGGGTTCGAGGTGGACGAGGCCGCCCAGCTCGATCGCGATGGCGAGGACGGTGAACCAGGTGGCGGCCGCGGTGCCGAGGGCGAGGAGCCACAGGGCCTTGCGGTGGCCGGCGGGGGCGAGCCAGCCGAGGCCCTTGACGCCCAGCGCGGAGAGCGCGTGGAGGGCGGTGAGGAGGGCGCCGACCAGGGTGAGGAGCTGGAGGCTGCCGGGGTTGCCGTAGATGGTCAGGTCGCCGGGGAAGTCCGGGGTCCAGGTCCAGGCGAGGAAGGCGCTGACGATCGTGAGGAGGCTGCCGCCGACGACCGCGTAGAGGTTGCGGGTGCGGGTGGCGTCCTCGACGGCCGGGGTGGTCTTGGTGGTGTCGCTCATGGTTCTCACGCCCTGTCCGCGACGCGCTCGCCGAGCAGGCCCTGGGGCCGCACGAGGAGGACGACGATGAGGAGAACGAAGGCCCAGACGTTGGACCAGGCGCCGCCGCCGAGCTGCTGCATGCCGGGGATGTCTTCGATGTAGGCGATCGACAGGGTCTCGGCGAGGCCGAGGACCACGCCGCCGACCATGGCGCCGTAGATGTTGCCGATGCCGCCGAGGACGGCTGCGGTGAACGCCTTGAGGCCGAGGATGAAGCCCATCTCGAAGCCGATCTGGCCCTTGTCGAGGCCGTAGGCGACGGCGGCGACGGCGGCGAACGCGGCACCGATGGCGAAGGCCATGGTGATGATGCGGTCGGTGTTGATGCCCATGAGCTTGGCCGTGTCGGGGTCCTGGGCGGTGGCCTGCATGGCGCGGCCGCTGCGGCTCTTGGAGACGAACACGCCGAGGGCGAGCATGCAGAGCGGGGCGAGGACGAGTATGAAGGCGTCCGAGCGCTGGATCAGCAGGTCGTCGGTGATCTTGAAGGCCTCACCGGTGAACTCGGGGAAGCTGCGCTTGTCCTTGGCGTCCGGGTAGAAGCCCCAGACCAGCTGCTGGAGGGCGATCGAGAGGCCGATCGCGGTGATGAGGGGTGCGAGTCGCGGGGCGTTGCGCAGGGGGCGGTAGGCGAAGCGTTCCGCTGCGGTTGCGACGGCTACGGAGGCGAGCGCGCCACCGATGATCATGACCGGGATGGCGACCAGGAGGGTGGTGCCCTCCGGGAGGATGAGGAACGTGGTGAGGGCGCCGAAGCCCCCGATCATGAAGATCTCGCCGTGGGCGAAGTTGATGAGCTGGACGATGCCGTAGACCATGGTGTACCCGATGGCGATGAGGCCATAAAGGGCACCGAGGGCCAGGCCGTCGGCCAGCTGTTGCGGCAGTTCGTGCACCGCAGGGCCTCCGATGAGCGTGTCGGATAAGACTCCGCGCGAGGGCGCTGTTTGCGCCCTCGCGCGGCGTGGTTCAGGTGGTGCGGTTCAGGCCGGGGCCTGTCAGGCCGGGAGGGCCTGGGGGATTACGCGTGAACCCGAGGGCTTACTCGTTGAAGGTGTCGCTCTTGACGTCGACCCACTTGCCGCCCTTGACCTGGTAGACGGTCAGCTGCTTGTTGGTGGTGTCGCCGTACTCGTCGAACGCGACCTTGCCGGTGACGCCGTCGAAGGAGACCTTGCCGAGGGCCTCGACGACCTTGGCGCGGGCGTCGGCCGGGACCTTGTTGTCGTTGGCGGCAACGACGGCCTTGACGGCCTGGATGATGGACCAGGCGGCGTCGTAGGAGTAGCCGCCGTAGGCCGCGTAGTCGTCCTTGTAGCCGCCGGCCTTGTAGTCGGCGATGAAGGTCTTGGCGGTGTCGAGCTTCTCGACCGGGTAGCCGATCGAGGTGGCGAGGTCGCCCTCGTTGGCCTCGGCGGAGGCGCTGATGAAGGCCGGGTCGTAGATGCCGTCGCCGCCCATGGTGGGGATCTTGGCGCCGGTCTTCTTGATCTGGTCGGAGAGCAGGCCGCCCTCGGGGTACTGGCCGCCGAAGTAGACGGAGTCGGCGCCGGAGGACTTGACCTTGTTGGCGGTGGAGGAGAAGTCGGTCTCCTTCACGGTGACGTGGTCGGTGCCGACGACCTTGCCGCCGAGGCGCTTGAACTCGTCGGAGAAGATCGCCGCGAGGCCGGCGCCGTAGGTCTGCTTGTCGTCGACGACGAAGACCTTCTTCTTGCCGGCGTCCTTGAAGAGGTACTGGGCGGCGAACTTGCCCTGGACCACGTCGGTGGCGGCGGTGCGGAAGTAGGTCTTGAAGGGGCGCTTGAACTCGCCCTTGCCCCAGTTGTCGCCCTGGCTGAGCGAGGGGTTGGTGTTGGCCGGGGAGACCTGGGCCAGGTTCGCGGCGGCGAAGACGCCCTGCATGGACTGGGAGACGCCGGAGTTCAGCGGGCCGACGACGCCGAGGACGTCCTTCTTGCCGACGAGCTTGGTGGCGTTGGCCTGGCCGGAGGCCGGGACGGCCTGGTCGTCGAAGGCCTCGACCTTGAACTCGACGCCCGGGACCTCGTTCTTCTTGTTCGCCGTCTTGGCGGCGAGGTCCACGGAGTTCTTGATGCCCTGGCCGAGGGCGGAGAGCGAGCCGGTGAGGGGGGCGTCGACGCCGATGACGACGACGGTCTTCTTGCCCTCGCCGGAGTCGTTGGTCTTTCCTCCGTCGCGCGATCCGCAGGCGGTGAGGGTCAGTGCTCCCGTGGTGATCACGGTGGTGAGAACGAGCAAAGAACGGTGTCGCACGATTCTTCCTTTCCCTGGCGCGGCTCCCTCTGCGAGGTGCCGTTTTGTCGCCGGGCCGCACTGGGATGTACGCGGCCGTGCTGAGTTGCGCCCGGCGGCGCGGTGACTGGCCGTGACTCTAGAGCGGAGGTGGCGAGCTGGGGGAGCGGGGAAAGGAGGATGTGACGCTCTTGTTATGCCAAGGCCAAGAATGTGTGCGGGGAAGTGCGACAGATCGGACCTTTGGGGGTTTGCTTGATCGTCCGCATGGTGAGAATTCCCTGTTCCGCTAAGGGGCTTGAGGGTTCGATGGTCCTGACGCTGATCGTTTTGCCGTTTTCGTAGCGGGGTGTGTCCGGAATGCTTCCCGTGATGGGGTCTGACCGGCGAAAACGGGGCCTGCCGGGGCATTCCGCGGCCGGGGCCGGTAGCGGAGAGTGAGGAAAGGCGGAAGTTCCTCTTGTGTGGCCGGATCGTTCCGGGGGGCGCGCAAAGGGGCTCCGACCTGCCGGGTGTGCGCGGGGTGCGCGCCCCCCGATCGGGTGACCGGAAGGCGGACGGGCAGGCCGGGATTCCGGAGAGGGGCTCACTTCGGCGGGCGCCAGTTCTCGGAGCTGCGGGTGGCCCCGCCCTCCTCGGTGCAGCGCTGCCGCACGCGGCGGTCGATCAGCTCAAGTGCCGCTTTCCTGCCGCGAGTTCGCTCCTCGACCCGGGCCTCGGCGAGCACCTGGTCGTGGATCTCGAACTGCCCGTTCGACATCCCCTTCTGCTCCCAGTCCAGCCCGGCCCATTTACCGCCCGTGAGTGCTTCGCGGGCCCAGTACGCGACCAGGCTGGTGCAGATGTCGGCGGGGGAGCTGGTGCGGGGCGCGGGGCTGGGGGAGGCGCTCGGGGGCGGCGTACGGGACGGGGCGGGTGCCGAGCAGCCGGCGGCGGCCAGGGCGGCCAGGGCGGCGGCGAGGAGTGCACGGGTGGCGTACCGGGTCAGGGCGTGCGGCGTGGTCCCCATGGAGGGGACGGTAGGCCGTCACCTTCGGTGACACAACGGCCGGGCCGGAAATGCCCGGGACTCCCCGGCGGCCGCGGCGGCGGGCGGCCGGGGAGTCCCGGGCGGCGGAGTCCTGCGGGCGCGGCCCGCGCGGCTCAGGGGGTGGCGGGGGCGGGGGCCTCCGCGCCGGCGTCGAGCTCGCGGAGCATGCAGGTCAGGCGGGCCGTGCAGATCCGCTTGCCCTGCTCGTCGGTGATCGCGATCTCGTACGTGGCGGTGGAGCGGCCCCGGTGGAGGGGGGTGGCGACGCCGGTGACGAGGCCGGAGCGGGCGCCGCGGTGGTGGGTGCAGTTCAGGTCGAGGCCGACGGCGATCTTGCGGTGGCCGCCGTGCAGCATGGCGCCGACGGAGCCGAGGGTCTCGGCGAGGACGGCGGAGGCTCCGCCGTGCAGGAGCCCGTAGGGCTGGGTGTTGCCTTCGACGGGCATGGTGCCGACGACCCGGTCGGGGGCGGCCTCCAGGATCTGGATGCCCATGCGGTTGCCGAGGTGTCCGGCGGAGAAGAGTGCGGGCAGGTCGATGCCGAGCCCGGCGTACTCGTCGATGATCTCCTGCGGGAACTTCACGTGGGTCTGCTCGCCCATGGGGGCCGGCTCCGTTCGTAAACGACCGTTAACAAGGCTCTTCATATCAGGTGACCGGGGCCCGGGGACACGCACCCGGCCCCCGGCGGTCACGAGGCGGCGCCGGCCGCCGGCTCGAAGCGGACCACCACCGACTTGCTGGCCGGGGTGTTGCTGGTGTCCGCGGTGGCGTCGAGCGGGACCAGCACGTTCGTCTCCGGGTAGTAGGCGGCCGCGCAGCCCCGGGCGGTCGGGTAGTGCACCACCCGGAAGCCCGGCGCGCGGCGCTCCACCCCGTCCCTCCACTCGCTCACCAGGTCCGTGTACGCGCCCTCGGCGAGCCCCAGCTCGCGGGCGTCCTCCGGGTTGACCAGGACCACCCGGCGGCCGCCGGTGATCCCGCGGTAGCGGTCGTCCAGCCCGTAGATCGTGGTGTTGTACTGGTCGTGCGAGCGCAGGGTCTGGAGCAGCAGGCGGCCCTCGGGCAGCTCCGGGTACTCGACGGGGGCGGCGGTGAAGTTCGCCTTGCCGGTGGCGGTGGGGAAGCGGCGCTCGTCGCGGGGGGCGTGCGGCAGGGTGAACCCGCCCGGCCGGGCCACCCGGGCGTTGAAGTCCTCGAAACCGGGCACCACGCGGGAGATCCGGTCGCGGATCGCCCCGTAGCCCCGCTCGAACTCCTCCCACGAGGTGGCCGAGTCCCCGCCCAGCACGGCGCGGGCCATGCGGGCCACGATCGCCGGCTCGGACAGCAGGTGGGGGCTCGCGGGCGTGAGGTTGCCGCGCGAGGAGTGCACCATGCCCATGGAGTCCTCGACCGTGACGAACTGCCGCCCGGTGGCCTGCACGTCCTTGTCCGTACGGCCGAGGGTGGGCAGGATCAGGGCCCGGCGCCCGGTGACGGCGTGCGAGCGGTTGAGCTTCGTGGACACGTGCACCGTGAGGGAGGCCCGGCGCATCGCCGCCTCGGTGACCTCGGTGTCCGGGGTGGCGCCGACGAAGTTGCCGCCCATCGCGAAGAACACCCGGGCCTCGCCGTCGCGCAGCGCCTGGATGGAGCGGACCACGTCGAAGCCGTGCTTGCGCGGCGAGGTGATCCCGAACTCCTTGTCGAGGGCGTCGAGGAAGGCGGCGGCGGGCCGCTCGAAGATGCCCATCGTGCGGTCGCCCTGCACGTTGGAGTGGCCGCGGACGGGGCAGACGCCGGCGCCGGGGCGGCCGATGTTGCCGCGCAGCAGCAGGAAGTTGACCACCTCGCGGATGGTGGCGACGGCGTGCTTGTGCTGGGTGAGCCCCATGGCCCAGCAGACGATGGTGCGCTCGGAGGCGAGGACCATGCGCAGGGCCTCTTCGATCTCGGCGCGCCCGAGGCCGGTGGCCTTGAGGGTCTCGTCCCAGTCGGCCCCGCGGGCCGCGGCGGCGAACTCCTCGTAGCCGTGGGTGTGCTCGCGTACGAAGGCCTCGTCCACGGCGCCCTCCGTGTCGAGGACGAGCTTGTTGAGCAGGCGGAAGAGGGCCTGGTCCCCGCCGATGCGGATCTGGAGGAAGAGGTCGTTGAGGGCGGCCCCGCGGACCATGCCGAGCGGGGTCTGCGGGTTCTTGAACCGCTCCATGCCGGCCTCGGGCAGCGGGTTCACCGAGATGATCTTCGCCCCGGCGGCCTTGGCCTTCTCCAGGGCCGAGAGCATGCGGGGGTGGTTGGTGCCCGGGTTCTGGCCGGCCACGATGATCAGGTCGGCCCGGTGCAGGTCCTCCAGCGAGACGCTGCCCTTGCCGATGCCGATGGTCTCGTTGAGCGCCGAGCCGGAGGACTCGTGGCACATGTTCGAGCAGTCCGGCAGGTTGTTGGTGCCGAACTCGCGGGCGAAGAGCTGGAGCAGGAAGGCGGCCTCGTTGCTGGTGCGGCCCGAGGTGTAGAAGAGGGCCTCGTCCGGCGAGGACAGGGCGCGCAGCTCCTCCGCGATGATCTCGAAGGCCCGCTCCCAGGTGACGGCCTCGTACCGGTCGGCCCCCTCGGGCAGGTACATCGGCTGGGTGATCCGGCCCTGCTGGCCGAGCCAGTAGCCGGAGCGGCCCGCGAGGTCGGCCAGCGGGTGCGCGGCGAAGAAGTCGGGGGTGACCCGGCGCAGGGTGGCCTCCTCGGCCACGGCCTTGGCGCCGTTCTCGCAGAACTCGGCGGTGTGCCGCTTGTCGCCCTCCGGCCAGGCGCAGCCCGGGCAGTCGAAGCCGTCCTTCTGGTTGACCTTGAGCAGGGTCTGCGCCGTGCGCCGCAGCCCCATCTGCGCCTGCGCGATCTTCAAGGTGTGGCCGATGGCCGGCAGCCCGGCCGCGGCGTGCTTGGGGGGCGCGACCTGCGGCGCGTCCTGAACCGGATCACCTGCGGGCGGCTTGGTGGCCATGTCGCTCCCCTTTGAACGTACGTCGTGCCTCGTGGTGCCGATCCGATCCTGTCACGCCCCGGGCGGCGGGCGGCGGGGGCATTGTCGGTGCGGCCGACTAGGCTCGGGGGCGTGGCAGAGACAGCAGCGAAGCAGACCGACCAGAACCCAGCGGAGATGCGCCCGCGCCTGATGCTCATGGACGGGCATTCCCTGGCGTACCGGGCCTTCTTCGCGCTGCCCGCGGAGAACTTCACGACGGCGACGGGCCAGCCGACCAACGCGATCTACGGCTTCGCCTCCATGCTGGCGAACACGCTGCGCGACGAGGCGCCCACGCACTTCGCGGTGGCCTTCGACGTGTCGCGCAAGACGTGGCGCTCGCAGGAGTTCCCGGAGTACAAGGCGAACCGGTCGAAGACCCCGGACGAGTTCAAGGGTCAGGTGGAGCTGATCGGCGAGCTGCTGGACGCCATGTCCGTGCCGCGGTTCGCCGTCGACGGCTTCGAGGCCGACGACGTCATCGCGACCCTGGCGACGCAGGCCGAGGCCGCGGGCTTCGAGGTCCTGATCGTGACCGGCGACCGGGACTCCTTCCAGCTGGTCTCCGACCGGACCACCGTGCTCTACCCCACGAAGGGGGTCTCCGAGCTGACCCGCTTCACCCCGGAGAAGGTGCAGGAGAAGTACGGCCTGACCCCCTCGCAGTACCCGGACTTCGCCGCGCTGCGCGGGGACCCGTCGGACAACCTGCCCGGCATCCCCGGCGTCGGCGAGAAGACCGCCGCGAAGTGGATCAACCAGTTCGGTTCCTTCGCGGAGCTGGTCGAGCGGGCCGAAGAGGTCAAGGGCAAGGCCGGACAGAACCTCCGGGACCACCTGGAGGCCGTGAAGCTCAACCGCGTGCTGACCGAGATGGTCCGGGACGTGGAGCTGGGCCGCACCCCCGCCGACCTGGCGCGCCTGCCGTACGACCGGAAGGCCGTCACGGGAGTCCTGGACGTGCTGGAGATCCGCAACGCCTCGCTGCGCGAGCGGCTGCTGGCCGTGGACCCGGGCGCCGCCGAGGAGCAGGCCCCGGAGCCGGCCGCGGGCGTGGAGCTGGACGGCTCCGTGCTGGGCACCGGCGAGCTGGCGCCGTGGCTGGCCGAGCACACCGCCGGCCCGCTCGGCGTGGCCACGGTCGACAGCTGGGCCCTGGGCACCGGCAGCGTCGCCGAGGTCGCGCTGGCCGCCGCCGGCGGGGCGGCGGCCTGGTTCGACCCCGCGCAGCTGGACGAGGCCGACGAGCGGGCGTTCGCGGAGTGGATCTCGGACCCCTCCCGGCCGAAGGTCATGCACAACGCCAAGGGCGCCATGCGGGTCTTCCCCGAGCACGGCTGGACCGTGGCCGGCGTCTCCATGGACACCGCGCTCGCCGCGTACCTGGTCAAGCCCGGGCGGCGGTCCTTCGCGCTGGACGTGCTGTCGGTGGAGTACCTCGGCCGCGAGCTGCAGCCCGCCGCCGCCGACGGGCAGCTGGCCTTCGGCGCCGACGAGTCCGCGGAGGCCGACGCGCTGATGGCGCAGGCCCGCGCGGTGCTGGACCTGGGCGAGGCGTTCACCGGCCGGCTCGCCGAGGTCGGCGCCGCCGAGTTGCTGCACGAGGTGGAGCTGCCCACCTCGGAACTGCTCGCCCGCATGGAGCGCGCCGGCATCGCCGCCGACCGCGACCACCTGGAGGCGATGGAGCGGCAGTTCGCCGACGCCGTGCAGCAGGCGGTCAAGGAGGCCCACGCGACGGTGGGGCACGAGTTCAACCTCGGCTCGCCCAAGCAGCTCCAGGAGGTCTTCTTCGGCGAGCTGGGCCTGCCCAAGACGAAGAAGACGAAGACCGGATACACCACCGACGCCGACGCCCTGGCCTGGCTGGCCCAGCAGACCGACCACGAGCTCCCCGTGATCATGCTGCGCCACCGCGAGCAGGCCCGGCTGCGCTCCACCGTCGAGGGCCTGATCAAGACGGTCGCCGCCGACGGCCGGGTGCGCACCACCTTCAGCCAGACGGTGGCCGCCACCGGGCGCCTGTCCTCCACCGACCCCAACCTGCAGAACGTGCCGGTGCGCACCGACGAGGGCCGGGCCATCCGGCGCGGGTTCGTCGTCGGCGAGGGCTTCGAGTCCCTCATGACGGCCGACTACAGCCAGATCGAACTGCGCGTGATGGCCCACCTGTCGGAGGACGAGGGCCTGATCGAGGCCTTCCTCTCCGGCGAGGACCTGCACACCACCGTCGCCTCGCAGGTCTTCGGCGTGGAGCGGTCGGCGGTCGACGCCGAGATGCGCCGCAAGATCAAGGCGATGTCGTACGGCCTCGCGTACGGGCTGTCCGCCTTCGGCCTCTCGCAGCAGCTGAACATCGACCCCGCCGAGGCGCGCGGGCTGATGGACACCTTCTTCGAGCGGTTCGGCGGGGTCCGCGACTACCTCCAGCGGGTCGTCGACGAGGCCCGCGCCACCGGCTACACGGCCACGATGCTCGGCCGCCGCCGCTACCTGCCGGACCTCAACAGCGACAACCGCCAGCGCCGCGAGGCCGCCGAGCGGATGGCGCTGAACGCGCCGATCCAGGGCACCGCCGCCGACATCGTCAAGGTCGCGATGCTCCGGGTGGACCGGGCGCTGTCCGAGGCCGGCCTGAAGTCGCGGATGCTGCTCCAGGTCCACGACGAAATCGTGCTGGAGATCGCACCGGGGGAGCGGGAGCGGGTGGAGGACCTGGTCCGCCGCGAGATGGCCGCGGCCGTGACCCTGCGGGCCCCGCTGGACGTCTCGGTGGGCGTGGGCCCGGACTGGGAATCAGCCGCCCACTGACCCACCGGGGCTCCGCGCCCGGCCCCCGCGCCTCAAGCGCCGGCGGGGCTTGAATGTGCTGCCGGGCCCGGCGGGCAGGGCGCGGCCCGTGGTGTGGTTTCGGGGGCTCCGCCCCCGGACCCCCGGTCCTCAATCGCCGGACGGGCTTGGGTTGCCCCGGGCCAGGTGCGGAAGGTGCGGCCCGTGGTGTGGTTTCGGGGGCTCTGCCCCCGGGTCCCGGCGCCTCAATCGCCGGCGGGGCTTGAATGTGCTCCCGGGCCCGGTGCGGAAGGTGCGGCACGCGGTGTGGTTTCGGGGGTCTGTCCCCGTGGCCCCGCGCCTCAAGCGCCGCCGGGGCTTGAATGGCCCCGGAGCGTCCAGCGCCTGAGCTGGGTGTGCCTGCTGCTCGACGTCCGGGCAGGGGGCCACATCAAGCCCGTCCGGCGATTGAGGACCGGGGTCCGGGGCGGAGCCCCGAAAGTCGACGGCGGGCTGCGCGTTTGCGCGATGGGGGCCAACCCAGCCCCGCCGGCGTTTGAGGCGCGGGGGTGCGGGGGCGGAGCCCCCAAAGGCCGACGGCGGGCCGCACCTTCCGCACCGGCCGAGGGGCAAACTCCCAGCCTCGCCGGCGGGCGGCAGTTCCCGGTCCGGGGGGGCCAATGCAGCCTCGCCGGCGTTTGAGGCGCGGGTCCGGGGCGGAGCCCCGAAACCCCGCCGCGGGGCGCAGTTTCCGGTGGGGCGGGGGCCAATCCAGCCCCGCCGGCGTTTGAGGCGCAGGGGCGCGGGGGCGGAGCACACGGAATAGGGGCAGGGCGGGGTACGACGGCGGAGCCCCGGGTCAGGGAGCCACGCGGAGCCGGTCGCGGCCGCGCACGAGCCCCGCGTACAAGAGGAGCCCGCAGCCCACCCCCGCCCCCGCCCCGAAGCAGACCGCCGGCACCACGTCGAGCCCGCTCGACACCCGCGGCCCGTACGACCACCACAGCAGCACCCGCTGCACCGCCCCCACCACCCCCGCCACCGCGAGCAGCACCAGCGCCGCCGCCCGCTCCGCCCCCGACAGCCGCGGCACCGCGTCCGGCCGCGGCCCACCCCCCGCCTGCCGCCGCACCGCCCCGACGAGGAACCAGCCGAGCAGGGCCAGCCCTGCCGCCGAGCTCGCGTACTGCAGGAGCGCGAACAGCGGCATCCCCGCGACCCCGCGCGACAGCACCGGCAGCGCGTCCGTGCCCCACCGGTCGTGGTGGGTGAAGGAGTCCCACACCACGTGGGTGAGCGAGCCGAGCACGGCGGAGGCGTAGAACCGGCCGGCCAGCGGCAGCAGGCGCCGCCCCCGCCAGTCCTCCCCGCGCGCGATCCCGTACGCCCGCCCCTGCCGGCCCGCGGGCAGCAGCGCGGCGAGCGGCTCCCGGAGCAGCAGCCACACCGCCACGAGGACGCCCGTCAGCACCGCGTCCACGGTGACGATCCCGGCCACGGAGTGCGTGAACGTGCCGAAGGCCATCGCCCCCGGGACCGCGCTCGCCGCGAAGAACGCCAGATCGGGCGCGAAGGAGCCGGCCACCAGGGCCGAGGTGACCAGCGGGCCGCGGGCCCGCCCGGTCCGGTGCAGCCCGGGCAGCACCGCGGCCGCGTGGCTGAGGGTGAACGGCATGGGTCCGACCTTCCGGATGGATCTTGGACATTCCAGTATGCGCGGATCCGCTCCGCACGGCCCGCCCGTGGGGGATTGGTGAACGCTGCCCGACAACAGGTGCCGTTTCGAGGGGAGTTGTCGTACTGTCACGCGGACGCAGGCCGTCGAGGGGGAGAGGGCCCGGCCATGGCAGCAGTACGGACCGCACACACCTGGCGCCGCGGAAGCGCGGCCGCGCTCGTCTCGGCGCTCGTCGCCGGCGCGGCGGTGGCCTCCGGGGGCCCGGCCGCGGAGGCGGCGGACGGCACCGCGGCGCAGCGGCCGCGGCAGGAGGCGGCCTGGGAGTGGCCGGCCGCGTCCGCCGCCTACTACACCGCCCTGCCGCCGCTGGTCTCCCCGCTGCCGCCGGGCGACCCCGAGCCGCAGCCCGCCGCCACCCCGGCGGCCACCCCGGCCCCGACCCCGGTTCCGCGCCCCGCCGTGCCGCCGCGCACCGCGCCGGTGCTGCGGCTGCCGGTGCCGATGGCCGGCAGCCGGGGCATACCCGTCACCGTCCTCGCGGCCTACCGGCAGGCCGAGCGGACGGTCGCCGGCACCGACCCCGGCTGCGGGCTGCGCTGGCAGCTGCTCGCGGCGATCGGCAGGGTGGAGTCGGGGCAGGCGCGCGGCGGCCAGGTGGACGCGGCGGGCACCACCCTCTCCCCGATCCTGGGCCCCGTCCTCAACGGCAACGGCTTCGCGAACATCGCCGACACGGACGACGGGGCGTACGACGGGGACAGCCGCTGGGACCGGGCGGTCGGGCCCATGCAGTTCATCCCGTCCACCTGGCGCACCTGGGGCCAGGACGCGAACGGCGACGGCCTGCGCAACCCGAACAACGTGTTCGACGCGGCCCTGGCGGCGGGCCGCTACCTCTGCGCGGGCACCCGTGACCTGCGCAACCCGTCCGACCTCGACCGCGCGGTCCTCAGCTACAACCACTCGGCGGAGTACCTGCGGACGGTCCGCTCGTGGTTCACGTTCTACGTGACGGGGGCGCGGGAGATCCCGAACGCGAAGCCGAAGCCGAAGCCAAGGCCGGAGCCGACCCCGACTCCGACCCCGACTCCGACCCCTTCGCCGCGGCCGACCCCGACCCCGTCGCCGAAGCCCAGCACCCCCTCGCCGCGGCCCACCCCCACACCCACGCCCACCCCCACCCCCACACCCACGCCCACAACGACCCCTTCGGCGAAGCCCACTCCCACCCCCACTCCCACCCCCACCGCCACCGCCACGCCGAAGCCGGCCGCGTCCCCCTCCGCATCCTCGAAGCCGACGGCCGCGCCCACCCCCACGGCCCCCGCACCGGGGGCCGGCTCCGCGAGCCCTTCGGCGCCGACGCGGTAGCGGGCGGAGTTTTCCGGTGGACTAGGGTCGCGGCGTGGCGCGGGTCCTGTTGTTCGGGGTGGTCCTTCCCTTCACGGCGGTGCTGTGCGGGGTGCTCGGGCTGAGGCTGCGGCGGGACGGCCGGGTCCGGCAGGAGGTGGCGCGCGCCCGTGCCGCGCTGCACGTGGACGCGTACCACGCAGCCCTCGAACGCGGGTGGCCGGAGGACGACGTGCAGGCCGCGGCGGCCCGGCTGGTGCTGGACGGCCTGGTCGCCGTCAACCACCGCGGCACCCTCGCCCTGACCCCGGCCGGAGCCGACCCGGAACGCAGTGCCGGGCATCCGCTGCCCGATGCGCTCCTCGCCGCCCTGCGCCGCCGGAAGGCGCCCGCCCCGCTGGGGGCGGTCCTGGCCCGGGACCCCGAACTGACCCTGGCCAGGACCGAGTTCCACGCCTCGTGGCGGGCTCGGCTGGAACCGCTCCGGCTCCCGGCGCCGCGGGAGCCGGGCTGTCTCGGGCTGCTGGGCTGGGTGGCGCTGCTGCCGGTGGTCGTCTTCGAGGGCATGGCGCTGTTCGACGCGGTGCCGGAGGATCCCGCGGTCGCGGTCGGGCTGGCCGTGGCGGCGGGGGGACAGGTGGCGTGGCTCGCGCAGTACCGGCGGCCGGAGCCGGAGCCGGAGTTCCGGGCCCCGCTGCACCCGGCCCTGGCCGCGCTCCCCCCTGAGGCCCGCGCCCGGCTCCGGACCAGCCGGCTGCGTGTCCGCCGCACCCGCAACCGAGGCCGCTGACCGACTGCGCCGCCCAGACCGGGCGAGCCCGGACGTGCCCCGCCCGCCGGCCCGCCGCCGGGTTTTCGGGGGCTCCGCCCCCGGACCCCCGCGCCTCAAACGCCGGCGGGGCTGGAGTTTGCCTCTCGGCCGGTGCGGGGGCAGCGGCTTCCACGTGGTTTCGGGGGCTCCGGCCCCCGCGCCCCCGCGCCTCAAACGCCGGCGAGGCTTGATTTTGCCCCCGGCCGGTGCGGAAGGTGCGGCCCGCCCCCGGACCCCCGCGCCTCAATCGCCGGCGGGGCTCGATTGTGCCCCGCAGCATCCAGTCCTTGGGGCATGCCACTCCTTAGGGCGGTCCTGTAGGGCGGTCCTGTAGGGCGGCCCCTGTGGGGGACCGCGCGGGGCGGACCGCGCAGGGCGGACCTGTGGGGCGATCCACGGTGGCGACCCACGGGGCCGACCCACGTGGGGGTGCCCACGCAATGTGGCGCATGGGGAGAGCCGCAGGTGCAAGCCGAGGGGGCAAAATCAAGCCCGTCCGGCGATTGAGGACCGGGGGTCCGGGGGCAGAGCCCCCGAAACCCCGGCGGCGGGCCGCACCTTCCGCACAGGGCCGGGGCAACTCCAGCCCCGCAGGGGGCACCTCCTCCCCGCCCCTGGGCTGGGGGGAGTCTGAGGCGCGGGTCCGGGGGCGGAGCCCCGAAAGCCTCGCGGTGGGCCGTACCTTCCGCACCGGCCGAGGGGGCAAACTCCAGCCCCGCCGGCGTTTGAGGCGCGGGGGTGCGGGGGCGGAGCCCCCGAAGTCAGGCGGCGGGCCGCAGCCTTCGGGCCGGTCCGGGGGAACTCCGGCCCCGCGGGGCCGGCGGCGCGGGGTCCGGGGTGGAGCCCCGTTTGCGAGGCCCGCAGGGTCGTGGGTGGAGGACGTGTTCAAATCTCGGCCCCGCGTTGCTACCGTGCCCCAACCCTGACGCCCCATCAGATCCGGAGGCACAGCCATGCGCGCCCTCACCGCCGCCGCAATCGGCCTGGCCGCCGCCCTGCTGCTCGTCTTCCTCGCCACGGCGATCGGCCCGCCCGAGGCCGGCACTTCGCCGAAGCCGCTGCTCACCACCGTCCCGCCCGCACCCGGAAAGTAGAGGAGGCCCGGCCATGCGACGCAGAGCGAGCCTCGTCCTGCTCTCCCTCGCCGTGTTCTGCACCGCACTCGCACCCCTGCTGCGCTGGTGGATGTACCCGAGCTTCGCGAAGATCCCGCCGGGCCAGTACCAGGAGGCGGTCCTGGAGGCGAAGCCCGCGACCCTCCTCGACTACGCCACCCTCAAGCCCCGCAAGGTCCCCAAGATCACCATCGTGCAGACCCTGAAGGGCAACGTCGAGCGCTCGAAGGAGATCGAGGCGAGCGCCGGCCGCGACGTGGTGGTCTGGGACGCCCTCTCCTACATGGCCGGCCCCGACGGCAAGATGGTCTCGGCCATCCCCGAGCGGTACATCTTCGACGCCCACACCCAGGACCCCGTACACGCCACCGGCGAAATGGTGGACGGGGACCCGGTCCGGCGCACCGGCATCGAGTTCAAGTGGCCCTTCTTCACCGAGCCGCGCGACTACCTCTACTTCGACGCCCAGACCCGCACCTCCGCGCCCATCCACTACGTCGGCCCCCGCACGTTCCGCGGCCTGGACGTCTACTACTACGAGCAGACCATCCCCTGGACCAAGGTGCCCTTCCCCAAGAAGATGCCGATCCCGGGCTTCGACGCGTCCACCATCGAGAAGTCCTTCGGCACCAGCCGCTGGTACACCACCAAGCGCATGTTCTGGGTGGAGCCCGTCACCGGCGCCCCCGTCAACGGCGAGGAGATCCACACCGAGGAACTGCGCGGCGGCACGCTCGCCGCCGGGGCCCCGGACCATCGCCTCGTCGTCTTCGACGGGCACGTGAAGATGCGCGAGGACTACCTCCGGCACACCGTGGACCTCGTCGCCGCGAACCGCGTCAAGGTGCTCGCCCTGCACACGTACGCCCCCGTCGGCTCCGCCGTCTGCGGGGCCGGCCTGCTCGCCCTCGCGCTCTGGCTGGAGGCCCGCGGCCGCCGCCGGGACCCGTCCCGTCCCGCCGCGGCGGAACCGGCCCGCCCCGGCGGCGAGCCGGTCAGCGTCCCCTGAGCCGGTTGTTGGTGTGCCGGGTGGGCTCCGCGCCCGCCGGGTCCTCCGGCCAGGGGTGCCGGGGGTAGCGGCCGCGGAGCTCGGCGCGGACCGCCCGGTACCCCTCGGCCCAGAAGGACGCCAGGTCCGCCGTCACCGCGGCGGGCCGCCCGGCCGGGGACAGCAGGTGCACCAGCACCGGCACCCCGGGTACGCCGCCCACCCGCGGGGTCTCCCGCAGCCCGAACAGCTCCTGGAGCTTCACCGCCAGTACGGGCTGGTCGGCGGAGTAGTCCAGCCGGATCCGCGAGCCGCTGGGCACCTCCAGCCGCTCCGGGGCCAGCTCGTCCAGCCGGGCCGCCTCCCCGGTGGCCCAGGGCAGTAGCCGGGTCAGCGCCCGTCCCGCGTCGATCCGCGCGAGGTCGGCCCGCCGCCGGGCCCGGGACAGCTCCGGCTCCAGCCAGTCGTCCGCCCGCGCGAGCAGGGCCGCGTCCGACACCTCCGGCCAGGGCCCGCCGGCCACCCGGTGCAGGAAGGCCAGCCGCTCGCGCAGCCCGGCCGCCTCCGCCGTCCAGCGCAGCAGCCCGAGCCCCTCGCGGCGCAGCCCCTCCAGCAGGGCTTCGCGTACGAGGTCCGGACCGGGGTTCCGCAGCGGGCGTACGGCCAGTTCCACCGCGCCGAGCCGCTCCACGCTCCGCGCCACGACCTCACCGTCGGCCCAGCCCACCTCCTCGCCCGAGGACAGCAGGTGCGCAGCGGCCTCGCAGGCCGTCGCCTCGTCGAGTACGGCGCCCAGCCGGACCCGTGCCGAGGCGGCATGGGCGCCCCGGTCCGCGACCGCGACCGCCAGCCAGGGCGCACTGCGCAGCGCCGAGCCCTCGCCGAGCTCCGCCCCGGTGCCGGAGGCCATGAGGAAGGCCCCCGCACCCCGGGCCCGCGCCACCCGCTCGGGAAACGCGAGCGCGACCACCAGCCCGGCCGCGGCATCGTCGGCGAGCCCCGCGCCCGCATCGGCCGCGGACGCCCCCGTACCCGCCGCGGGCGCCCCCGCGTCCGCCGCGGAGGCCTCCGCGGCCGCCGCCGCCCGGTCCGCCGCCCCGCTCAGCCGGCGGACCTCCGTGCGCCAGCGGGCCGCGTACGCGTCGCCGCCCTGCCGGGCCGTGCGCCAGGCGGCCGCGAGGTCGTCGCCGTACTCCCGCGGGGGTTCCTCGCTCAGGAGGGCCACCAGCTCGGCCGCCCGGCGGGCGCCCGTCTGCGGGGCCGCGTCCAGCAGGGCCCGGGCCAGCCGCGGGTGCAGGCCCAGCCGTGCCATCCGGGTGCCGCGGGCCGTGGCCCGCCCGGCCGCGTCCACGGCGCCGACCGCGGCCAGCACCTCGCGGGCCGCCGCCAGCGCCCCCGCCGGGGGCGGGTCCAGCAGGGCCAGTCCGGTCGCCTCCGGATCGCCCCAGCAGGCGGCCTGCAGGGCGAACTCCGCCAGGTCGGCGAGCTTGATCTCGGGGGCGGGGAAGGCCGGCAGCCGGTCGTGCTCCGCCTCCGCCCAGCAGCGGTACACCGCGCCGGGGGCCTCGCGCCCGGCCCGTCCGGCGCGCTGGCGGGCCGCCGCACGGGAGGCCCGTACCGTCGTCAGCGAGCCCAGGCCCCGGGCGTGGTCGGTGCGCGGCTCCCGGGCCAGCCCGGCGTCCACCACGATCCGCACCCCGGGCACCGTCAGGCTGGACTCGGCCACAGCGGTCGCCAGGATGACCCGGCGGCCGCCGCCGCCCGCCAGCACCGCGTCCTGGACGGCGGCCGGGGCCCGGCCGTGCACCTGGAGCACCTCGGCGGGCACCCCGCCCAACTGCCCGGCCACCCGGGAGATCTCCCCGACCCCGGGCAGGAAGCACAGCACGTCGCCCTCGCGCTCGGCCAGGGCCCGCCGGACCACGGCCGCCACGTGCGCGAGCAGCGCCGGGTCCACGCGCATGCCGTGCGGCGGCCGCACCGGCCGGGCCGGCGGCGCCCACACCACCTCCACCGGGTGGGAGACCCCGGCCGCCGCCACCACCGGGGCGCCGCCGAGCAGCCGGGCCCAGCCCTCGGCGTCCGTGGTCGCCGAGGCCGCCACCAGCCGGAGTTCGGGGCGCAGCGCGGCGCGCACGTCGAGGAGGAAGGCGGCGACGGTGTCCGCGTCAAGATGCCGCTCGTGGCACTCGTCGAGGACCACCACGTCCACCCCGGAGAGCTCCGGGTCGCGCTGGAGCCGCTGGAGGAGCACCCCGGTGGTGACCACCTCCACCACCGTGTCCGGCCCCACCACCCGCTCCCCGCGGACCGTGAAGCCCACCGACTCCCCGGGCCGCTCGCCCAGCAGCCAGGCCATCCGGCGGGCGGCCGCCCGGGCCGCGATCCGCCGCGGCTCCGCCACCACGACCCGCCGCCGGGGGCCGCCGGAGCCCGCGGACCCTGCGGCGCCGGCCGCCGGGTCCGCCGCCACCAGGCCGGCCAGCACCAGCGGGACCAGCGTGGTCTTGCCGGTGCCCGGCGGTGCGCACAGCACGGCCGTGCCGTGGGAGTCCAGTGCGCGCGTCAGCGCCGGTACGGACTCCCGGACCGGGAGGGCGGCCAGGGCGCCGGTGCGTATCGGGGCGTGCCGGCCCGTGCGGCCGGCGGGGGCGGGCGGCTCCGTCACGGCGGTCAGTCCCGTTCGCACACGAAGATCGCGGTGCCGGGGATCAGGTTCCCGCGCAGCGGGGACCAGCCGCCCCACTCCTGCGCGTTCCACTCCGGCCACTCGGGCTCGACCAGGTCGAGCAGCCGGAACCCGGCCCCGACCACGTCGCGGACCCGGTCGCCGACCGTGCGGTGGTGCTCGACGTACACGGCGCGGCCGGTCTCGTCCTGCTCCACGTACGGGGTCCGGTCGAAGTAGGACGCGGACACCGACAGCCCCTCGGGGCCCGGCTCGTCCGGGAAGGCCCAGCGGATCGGGTGGGTGACCGAGAAGACCCAGCGGCCGCCGGGGCGCAGCACCCGGTGCACCTCGCGCATCACGTTCACGGGGTCGGCCACGAAGGGCACCGCCCCGTACGCCGAGCACGCCAGGTCGAAGGAGCCGTCGCGGAAGGGCAGCGCCCCGGCGTCGGCCTGGACCAGCGGGACGTCCCCGTCGCCGATCCGCAGGGCGTGCTGGAGCTGGCGGTGGGAGAGGTCGAGCGCGACCGGGCGGGCGCCCTGCCCGGCCAGCCAGCGGCTGCACTGGGCGGCGCCGGCGCCGATCTCCAGGACGTCCTTGCCGCGCAGCGCCTGCGCCGGGCCCAGCAGGGCGGCCTCCGCCTCGTCGAGCCCCTCGGGGCCCCAGACGAAGCGGTCGTCGCCGAGGAAGGCCCCGTGCTCGCTCTGGTACTCGTCGGCGTTGCGGTCCCACCAGCCGCGGCTGGCCCGGCTGCTCTCCGCTTCCCCCGCGTTACGCCGGGTGGCCTCCGCGCCGTCGGAGTCGTCCTCGAACGCGTCCGTACCTTCGTACATCGCCTCGTACGCGCCTTCGGAGGCGCCATCCTCTTGGTTCATCGGGCCCGTCGTCGTAGTCTTCGCAGCACGCAGCCGCGCCTGTGTGCACACGAGTTGTGCCGGGTGTGCGGTGTTCCGCCCGGGGTGGGCGCCTTCGCGCATTGACCCTGTCCGGCTGCCCCCGTATGCTACAAGTTGCGCTGCGAGCCTGCGCTCCTCAGACCTAGCAGGCTGCGCTCGCATCTGTTGCAACCTCTCGGTTTTCGAGGCTCTCTCGCCGCCCCGGCGGTGCGTGGCCTCCTTGGCTGTCCGGCTCAGGCAGACGCGATAAAGGCTCCCGGCGTAGCAGTACCTACGACTTTCTGTCCGTAACCGGAGCCCTTTCCCACATGACGAGCAGCACCGAGACCACCGCCACCACCCCGCAGGTTGCGGTCAACGACATCGGTAACGAGGAAGCCTTCCTCGCCGCGATCGACGAGACGATCAAGTACTTCAACGACGGCGACATCGTCGACGGCGTCATCGTGAAGGTCGACCGGGACGAGGTCCTGCTCGACATCGGTTACAAGACCGAAGGCGTCATCCCGAGCCGCGAGCTCTCGATCAAGCACGACGTCGACCCGAACGAGGTCGTCAAGGTCGGCGACGAGATCGAGGCCCTGGTTCTCCAGAAGGAGGACAAGGAAGGCCGCCTGATCCTCTCGAAGAAGCGCGCCCAGTACGAGCGTGCCTGGGGCACCATCGAGAAGATCAAGGAAGAGGACGGCATCGTCACCGGTACCGTCATCGAGGTCGTCAAGGGTGGTCTCATCCTCGACATCGGCCTCCGCGGCTTCCTCCCGGCCTCCCTGGTCGAGATGCGCCGTGTCCGCGACCTGCAGCCCTACGTGGGCAAGGAGCTCGAGGCGAAGATCATCGAGCTGGACAAGAACCGCAACAACGTGGTCCTGTCCCGCCGCGCCTGGCTCGAGCAGACCCAGTCCGAGGTTCGCCAGACGTTCCTCACCACCCTGCAGAAGGGTCAGGTCCGCTCCGGCGTCGTGTCCTCGATCGTCAACTTCGGTGCCTTCGTGGACCTGGGTGGCGTCGACGGTCTCGTCCACGTCTCCGAGCTGTCCTGGAAGCACATCGACCACCCGTCCGAGGTTGTCGAGGTCGGCCAGGAGGTCACCGTCGAGGTTCTCGACGTGGACATGGACCGCGAGCGCGTCTCCCTGTCGCTGAAGGCGACCCAGGAGGACCCGTGGCAGCAGTTCGCCCGTACCCACCAGATCGGCCAGGTCGTTCCGGGTAAGGTCACCAAGCTCGTTCCGTTCGGTGCGTTCGTCCGCGTGGACGAGGGCATCGAGGGTCTGGTCCACATCTCCGAGCTGGCCGAGCGCCACGTGGAGATCCCGGAGCAGGTCGTCCAGGTCAACGACGAGATCTTCGTCAAGGTCATCGACATCGACCTCGAGCGCCGTCGCATCAGCCTCTCGCTGAAGCAGGCCAACGAGTCCTTCGGTGCCGACCCGGCCTCGGTCGAGTTCGACCCGACCCTGTACGGCATGGCCGCGTCCTACGACGACCAGGGCAACTACATCTACCCCGAGGGCTTCGACCCCGAGGCCAACGACTGGCTGCCGGGCTACGAGAAGCAGCGCGAGGAGTGGGAGCGCCAGTACGCCGAGGCGCAGGTCCGCTTCGAGCAGCACCAGGCGCAGGTCATCAAGAGCCGCGAGGCCGACGAGGCCGCCGCTGCCGAGGGCGCTGCCGCCCCGGCCGCCGGCAACGCCGGTGCGGGCATCTCCGGTGGCTCCTACTCCTCGGAGTCGGACGACACCTCCGGCGCCCTGGCCTCCGACGAGGCCCTGGCCGCGCTCCGCGAGAAGCTGGCCGGCGGCCAGAGCTGATCGCAGCGCAGCGCGCTTCGGCGCGAGCCTGAGCTGAAACGGTAAGGCCCGTCCCCTCCGGGGGGCGGGCCTCACCGCTTTTCCGGGGCGCACTTCACGGAGTGTTCACGGGCCCGGACCGCGGCTGGGGGAATGGTCACGACTCCTCGTACGTTCTTTGCATTGACGCGAGGAGGAGTGGTGACGGTGCTTGATCCACAGGGTTTGTACACATGGGACGCCAAGGGTCTGGCGGTGGTGGACCTGGCGCTGGCCCAGGACTCCGCCGGACTGGTCATGCTCTACCACTTCGAGGGCTACATCGACGCCGGTGACGCCGGCGAGCAGATCGTCGACCGGCTCCTCGAAACCCTGCCGCACCAGGTGGTGGCCCGCTTCGACGCGGACCGGCTGGTGGACTACCGGGCCCGCCGGCCCGTGCTGACGTTCCAGCGGGACCGCTGGACGGCGTTCGAGGCCCCGGAGCTCGACGTGCGCCTGGTCCAGGACGCCACCGGCGCACCGTTCCTGCTGCTGTCCGGCCCCGAGCCCGACGTGGAGTGGGAGCGCTTCGCCAAGGCCGTGCAGCAGATCGTGGAGCGGCTGGGCGTGCGGCTCTCGGTGAACTTCCACGGCATCCCGATGGGCGTGCCGCACACCCGGCCCGTGGGCCTGACCCCGCACGGCAACCGCACGGACCTCGTGCCCGGCCACCGCAGCCCGTTCGACGAGGCGCAGGTGCCCGGCAGCGCCGAGTCGCTGGTCGAGTTCCGCCTCGCGCAGGCCGGCCACGACGTGCTCGGCGTGGCGGCGCACGTGCCGCATTACATCGCGCGTTCCGCCTACCCCGACGCCGCGCTCACCGCCCTGGAGGCGATCACCGCGGCCACCGGGCTGGTGCTGCCCGGCGTGGCGCACTCCCTGCGCGCCGAGGCGCACCGCACCCAGACCGAGATCGACCGGCAGATCCGCGAGGGCGACGACGAGCTGGTCTCCCTGGTCCAGGGCCTGGAGCACCAGTACGACGCGGCCGCCGGGGCGGAGACCCGCGGCAACATGATCGCCGAGCCCGCCGAGATCCCCTCGGCGGACGAGATCGGGCGCGAGTTCGAGCGCTTCCTGGCGGAGCGCGAGCGGGACGCGTAGCAGGGACGCCGGGCCCGGGGCGCTCGGCCCGGGACGCCCGGCAGTGGCCCGCCGGGTCCCCTGCGGGCCGGGGGGCATAGGCTTCGGCCCATGCTGAGAGTGGGCCTGACGGGCGGGATCGGTGCCGGCAAGAGCGAGGTCTCCTCGCTGCTGGCGGGGTACGGAGCGGTGATCGTCGATGCGGACCGCATCGCCCGGGAGGTCGTGCAGCCCGGTACGCCGGGGCTCGCGGCCGTGGTCGAGGCCTTCGGGGAGTCGGTGCTGACCCCCGCAGGAGAGCTCGACCGGCCCGGGCTCGGCGCGATCGTCTTCGCCGACCGGGAGAAGCTGCAGACGCTCAACGCGATCGTGCACCCGCTGGTCCGGGAGCGGTCGGCCGAACTGGAGGCCGCCGCGGGCCCCGGCGCGATCGTCGTGCACGACGTACCGCTGCTGACGGAGAACGGGCTGGGACGGCTGTACGACCTGGTGGTCGTGGTCGATGCCGCCCCGGAGACCCAGCTGGCGCGGCTGATCGCGCGGCGGGGGATGACCGAGGACGAGGCACGGGCGCGGATGGCGGCGCAGGCCACGCGCGAGCAGCGGCTCGCCGTGGCCGATCTCGTGATCGACAACGACGGTCCGCTGGCGGCGCTGGAGCCGCAGGTCAGGAAGGTCTGGGAAGAGCTGGTGGCCCGCGCGGCGGACACCGCCGGCCCGGCCCGGGCGTGACCTCATACGGCCGGGCGTGACCTCCTGCAGCCGGTCCGGCACGGCTCTCCGGCCTGCCGCGGGGCCCGCTACGGCCGGTCCCGCTCGGCCGGTGGCTCGTACGGAGGGATGTCGGGGCCGGGCTGGTAGTGCGGGCCCTGGTGCAGGCGGTGCACGACCATCATCAGGTCCGCACTGATCACGATGGTCAGCACGGCGCAGGTGATCGCCCACCCCATCCGCTCGGTGAGGGCGAAGCCGGCCGTGCCGGCGACGGCCCACAGCAGCCCCCAGATACTCAGCCAGAAGCGCAGCCGAAGGGGGCTGCGGGCAGTCAGCGGTTCGTTTCCGGTACGCATGGCCATCGCCTCGCCTCGCGTCCATCGTCTCACCGCTGCTGCCCGCAGCGCGGCCGCTTAAGGGTTGAGCCGGTTGACGGCCTTGACGGTCGTCTTCTTGAAGGCGGCCACCGGGGCGTCGACCAGGGTGCCCATGCGGGAGAAGTCGACCACGGTGACGGTGGCGCCGTCCCGGCCGATGCCGAACAGGTTCAGACCGTGCTCGGAGTCCGGGACCGCGGTGTGGACGCCGTAGACGTGGGCGCCCTCCTCGACGGTCAGCTTGCCGTAGTCCTGCCAGCTGGCGGTGCCGCCGGGGGTCTTGCGCAGCCAGTCGGCGGCGCAGGCCGCGACCTTCTTCTCCAGGGTGGCGGTCAGCTTCTTGGCCTCGGCCTCGGATGCGGCGCGGACGGAGACCTGGCGGGCGCCGGTGTCGAACTCGGTGCCGAAGGTGCGGTGCCAGGTGCCGGTGAGCGGGAACGCCTTGTTCAGGCAGAAGAGGGCCGGGTTCGGGGCGCCCTTCCTGACCGCGCCGGCGGTCCAGGAGGTGCCCGGGACCGGCGGCAGGTCCGAGGCCTTGAGGAAGCCGGGCGCGGCGGGCGCGGGAGCGGCGGTGGCGGCCGGTGCGGCCAGGGTGGCGAGTGCGGCCGTGGCGAGGGCCGCGGCGGCGATGGCGGAACGCTTGAACACGATGGTTCTCCCCGTGTGGAACGTGTGTCCCGGTCTTGCCCGGGTCTTGTTCAGGTCTTGCTCCAGAAGACTGTCCGGCGGCCCGCCTGCCGCACAATGGAACCGCGCCGATCCGGGACGGTGGAACGGCTGTACAGGGGCTGACCTGGGGGAACACCCCTGGCATGGAACGGCGTTGCGGGACGGGGGAAGCCGTGGGCAGGACGGGGCGGGTCGCGGAGACGCAGGAGTTCGCGCGCCTGATGAGGGAGTTGAAGGACCGGTCGGGGCTCAGTTACGGGACCCTCGCGCGGCGGCTGCACGCGAGTACCTCCACGCTGCACCGGTACTGCAACGGGGAGGCCGTTCCTGCGGAGTTCGCGACGGTGGACCGCTTCGCGCGCGCCTGCGGAGCCGCTCCGGAGCAGGCCCTGGAACTCCACCGCGCCTGGCTGCTGGCCGATGCGCGGCGGCGGGCTCCGGCGCGGCCTGAGGAGGCGCCGGCGGGCGGCTCCGCGGCTGCCGAGGCCGGTGCCCGTGCCGGTGATGCGCGGGGCGGAGCGGCCCCGGCGGCCCCGGCGGAGGGCGCCGGTGCGGAGCCTGGCCCCGCGGACGGTGCGGGCGGTGCGGGTGATGCGGGTCTCGGCGCCGTGGCGGGCCCGGTGGCCGGTGCGGAGTTCGGGGCCGGGGTGGGACCCGTGCCCGGTGCGGGGCGCGCGGGCTCCACGGACGGTGCGGGCTCCACGGACGGTGCGGGCTCCGCCGATGGCGCGGGCTTCGCCGAAGGCGCAGGTTCCGCGGACGGCGGAGAGGTGCTGCCGGAGGTGCGGGTGGGCGCTCCGTCCGCCCCTGCGGACCGCGGGCCCTGGTACCGCCGCGGGGGCAGGACGGCGGGCGTGGCCCTGGTCGCCGCCGTGGTCGGGCTGGTCCTGGCCCTCGTACTCGCCATCGGGCTGCCCACGGGCGAGGGGGAGCGGGCCCTCGGCGGGCTGCGGTCCCCGGCCCCGCTGCCCCCGGTCACGGCCGCTCCGGCGGGCCGCGGCCCGGCGACCCCTTCCGCGTCCCCGTCCGCCCCCTCCGCCCGCGCGAGCGGCTCCGCCGGTGCCTCGGCCGCACCCGCCTCCAGTGCCGCGCCCGGGCCGCCCGGCCGCAGCAGCCCCCCGCCCGCGGTGCCGGCGCAGCCGCTCGCGCTCGGCGTGCGCTCCCACGTGTGGGAGAACGGCTGCGACCACGCCTACCTGGTCGGCCGGCCCCCGGCGGCCGTGCCCGCGCCCCCGGTCGAACAGGACGCCCCGGCCTGGGCGCGTGCCCAGCAGGCCGTCCACGCCAAGCGCCAGATCGTCGAGGCCACGGTGACCGGCCGCTCGGAGCAGCCGGTGGTGCTCCAGGCCCTGCACGTACGCGTGGCAGGGCGCGGGACCCCGCCGCCGTGGAACGTGTACACGATGTCTCCGGGCTGCGGAGGCTCCCTCACCCCCGCCGCGTTCGCCGTCAACCTGGACGCCCCGCGCCCCCTCGCGCGCCCCGTCGCCGGAAACGACGGCGAGCACGACCTCCCCGCCCCGGCCTTCCCGCTGCGCGTCTCGGCCCGCGAGCCGGTGGTGCTGCGGGTCGAGGCGGCGGCGAGCGGTTGCGACTGCACCTGGTACCTGGAGCTGGAGTGGACCGCGGGCGGCCGTTCCGGGACCACCCGCATCGACGACGGGGGCCGGCCCTTCCGCACCAGTGCCGCCGCGGGACGGCCCGTCTACGGTTACGCATCGGAGTCCGGGCACTGGGCCGCCGGCTGACGCGGCCCCCGAACTCGGACGAACCTGCTGGTCAGGCCCGTTGTCAGTGGACGTGCCTACACTCGCAGTGAGTGACCGGCCGGCTGTTCGCCCGTGGGGAGGGAGGCTGCGATGGACCCGTTGGAGACCGGGCGCGCCCTGCTGCGCCATGCGGCCGTGTTCCTCCCCGCCGAGCTGCCGCGGCAGGGGCGGATTGCCTTCTGGTCGCCCGCCGCCGATCCGCTGCCGGCCGTGCTGCCGGACACCGCGGAGCACACCCTGCTCACGGTGGTGGGCCCGCACGGTGCGGGGGCCCGCAGCCGGTCCGTGCCCGCCGCGCTGCTGTCCGTGGAGGCTGCCCTCCCGCTGCTGGCCGCCGCCCAGGCCGAGCCGGGGGCTCATCCCGCGGCCCGCTGCTGGGGTGCGGCCGCCCGCCAGGCCCTCCAGCTCACCGCCCGCGGCCGGCTGCTTCCCGGGGTGACGGCCGCGGGGCAGGACGCCTGGCGGGCGGGCCCGCTCACCGCCGGGGACCTCGCGCACCTGCGGGCGGTCGCCGCCGCGATGCCCTACGAGGCCCACGCCGCCCCGCTGGCGGACCGCAGACCGCTCCGGCTGCCCGAGCCGGAGGCCCTGCTGCGGGCCTTCCTCGATGCGGTCGCCGACAGCCTGCCCCGGACCCCGGCGGCCCCGTACGCGGCGGGCCGGCCCTTCGCGGCCCGCGAACCGCAGGAGGTGCCGGAGATACGGGACTGGGCGGTGCAGGTGGCCGCCGGGGCGGACGCGGGCGTGGGCGTCTCCCTGCGCCTCGACCTCGACGCGTACGGGCTGTTCGACGCGGAGCCCGACCCGGCCGAGGAGTCGGCGGGGCGGGCGCCGTCCGCCGCCGTGCCATCCGCCGGGACCGGGCCGTCCGCCGGGAACGGGCAGCCGGCCGTGGTGCGCCGGGCCGGGGCGGCCGTGGTGCAGGTGCACAGCCTGGCCGATCCGACCCTGATCACCGACGCCGGGCTGCTGTGGGCGGGCCGGGCCGCGGCCGAAGGCTTCGGGCCGCGCGCGCGGATCGACGCCGTGCTCGCGCTGCGCCGGGCCGCCCGGGTGTGGCCCCCGCTGCTGCGGCTGCTGGACCAGCAGGTGCCCGACGTGCTCGCGCTCTCCGACGGGGAACTCGAAGACCTCCTCGGCGCGGCCGCGTCCCGGCTGGCCGCCGCCGGCGTGCCCGTGCACTGGCCGCGGGAGCTCGCCCGCACCCTCACGGCCACCGCCGTGGTGCGCCCCGCCCCCGGCTCCGCGGCCGACGGGACCTCGTTCTTCGACGCCGAGAAGCTGTTCGCGTTCGAATGGGAGCTCGCCCTGGGCGGCGACCGGCTCACCCCCGGCGAGCTCGACCGGCTGGCCGAGGCGCACCGGCCGGTGGTGCGGCTGCGCGACCAGTGGGTCCGGGTGGATCCCGACCTGGTCCGCAAGGCCCGCCGGCGACACCTGGGGCTCCTCGACCCGGTGGACGCCCTCGCGCTGGCCCTCACCGGCACGGCCGAGGTGGACGGCGAGCCGGTGGAGGCGGTGCCGGTCGGCGCCCTGGCCGCGCTGCGCACCCGGCTGACCGCCGACCTCGCGCCGCTGCCCGAGCCCCCGGGGCTGGCGGCGGTCCTGCGCGAGTACCAGCGGCGCGGCCTGGCCTGGCTGGACCTGATGACCTCCCTGGGCCTCGGCGGCTGCCTCGCCGACGACATGGGCCTCGGCAAGACCGTGACCCTGATCGCCCTCCACCTGCACCGGGCCCGGCCGGAACCCACCCTGGTGGTCTGCCCGGCCTCCCTGCTCGGCAACTGGCAGCGGGAGATCGGGAAGTTCGCCCCCGGGGTCCCCGTCCGGCGCTACCACGGCAGCAAGCGCAGCCTCGACGGCCTCCAGGGCGGCTTCGTGCTCACCACGTACGGGACGATGCGCGCCGCGGCCGCCCAACTGGCCCTCCAGCCCTGGGGGATGGTCGTCGCCGACGAGGCGCAGCACGTGAAGAACCCGCACTCCGCGACCGCGAAGGCGCTGCGGACGATCCCCGCCCCGGCGCGGGTGGCGCTCACCGGCACCCCCGTGGAGAACAACCTGTCCGAGCTGTGGGCCCTGCTCGACTGGACCACCCCCGGCCTGCTCGGCCCGCTGACCTCCTTCCGCGCCCGGCACGCCCGCGCCGCCGAGCAGGACGAGAACCCGGGGCACGAGGAGGCCGTCGCCCGGCTCGCCCGGCTGGTGCGCCCGTTCCTGCTGCGCCGCCGCAAGTCGGATCCGGGCATCGCGCCCGAGCTGCCGCCGAAGACCGAGACCGACCATCCCGTGGCCCTCACCCGGGAGCAGGTCTCGCTCTACCAGGCCGCCGTCACGGAGACCATGGCCCTGATCGAGGCCAGCGAGGGCATCGCCCGCCGGGGTCTGGTGATGAAGCTGCTGGCCTCGCTCAAGCAGATCTGCAACCACCCGGCGCAGTTCCTGAAGGAGGAGCACCCGCGCATCGCGCACCGCTCCGGCAAGCTCACCCTGCTCGACGAGCTCCTCGACACGATCCTCGCCGAGGACGGCTCGGTGCTGGTGTTCACGCAGTACGCGACCATGGGCCGGATCCTGGCCGCGCACCTCGAAGCCCGGGGCGTGCGCTGCCAGTTCCTGCACGGCGGTACCCCGGTGGCCCGCCGGGAGGAGATGGTCGACCGGTTCCAGTCCGGTGAGGTGCCCGTCTTCCTGCTGTCCCTGAAGGCGGCGGGCACGGGCCTGAACCTGACCCGGGCCGGGCACGTGGTGCACTACGACCGCTGGTGGAACCCGGCGGTGGAGGAGCAGGCCACGGACCGGGCGTACCGGATCGGGCAGACCCAGCCGGTGCAGGTGCACCGGCTGATCGCCGAGGGCACGGTGGAGGACCGGATCGCCGAACTCCTCCTCGCCAAAAGGGCCCTGGCCGAGGCGGTGCTCGGTTCCGGCGAGGCGGCCCTGACCGAACTGACCGATGCCGAACTGTCCGATCTCGTCTCCCTGCGCAGGCCCTCGTGATCACCGCGCGGGACGACCGCCGCCGCACCTTCGACGCGCTGCCCGGCGGCGCCGAGGCCGCCACCTGGTGGGGGCGGGCCTGGGTGGCCGCCCTCGAAGCGCTCTCCCGGGACTCCGGCCGGCTCGCGCGCGGCCGGGGGTACGCGGAGGAGGGCCGGGTCGAGACGGCCACGGTGACCCCGGGCCGCCTGGTGGCCTACGTGCGGGGCAGCCGCTCGCGCCCCTACCGCACCGAGATCGGGCTGGAGCCGTTCGCCGACGAGGACTGGGAGGTGTTCCTGGAGCGGACCGCCGCCGATCCGGCCCACCTGGCCGCCCTGCTCGAAGGGGAGGTGCCGCAGGGGCTGGCCGAGGCCCTGCTGCCCCGCCCGGGAGAGCTGCACCCGCGCTGCTCCTGCCCCGATCCGGGCCGCCCGCCGTGCAAGCACGCCGCCGCCCTCTGCCACCAGGTGGCCCATCTCCTGGACGAGGACCCCTTCGTGCTCCTGCTGCTGCGCGGCCGGGGTGAGCGCGAGATCACCGAGGAGCTGACCCGTCGCAACGCGGCCCATGCAGCCCGGGAGCAGCGCCCGCAGCCCTCCGGCCTGCCCGGGATCCCGGCGCGAGCGGCCGTCGGACCGCGCAGCCTGCCGCCGCTGCCCGCCCCGCTGCCGGATCCGGACGGGCCGGAGCACCCGCCGGCCTGCCCGGAGGCGCCGGGCGCCCCCGACCCGCTGGCCCTGGACCAGCTGGCCACGGACGCCGCGGCCCGCGCCCACGCGATCCTGGCCACCGGTCGGGACCCGGTGGCCGGGCTGAGCCTCTGGCAGGACGCGGTGCGGCTGGCGGCCGGGCATCCCACCCAGGGCCTGACCGGGCCCGCGCGGGCGCTGTACCGGGACCTCGCCCGGGCGGTGGGCCGCCCGGTGCACGAGCTGGCACGCGCCGCAACGGCCTGGCGGTACGGCGGCCCGGCCGGCCTGGAGGTGCTCGAAGAGCCGTGGGACCCGCCGGCCGGGCCGTTCGACCGGGCCCGCCCTGCCCTGCTGGCCGCCGGCCGGGGCCCCTTCCGCCCCGATCGCAACACGCTCACCTCGGGCAGCCGCCAGCTGCGCCTGGGCCGGGACGGCCTCTGGTACCCGTACGCGAGCACCCCCGGAGCCCCGTCGGAGCCGGACTGGTGGCCGGCGGGCCCGCCGGACCCGGATCCGGTCGAGGCCCTGCCCCGCCCGTGACCTGCGGCATCCCATCGGAAGGTACGGAGGTCGCAGCACCCGATGGAGTGAAATACGTACCGGCTCTATAACCCGAACGGGTTTACCGCGTTGTTCCCGGTGCGGGCGGACGCCCGCCAACTCCTCCGGAAGGCAGGGAAACTGATGCGGCAGATTCGGCCCAGTCGGCAGTTTCGTCGGAACGGTGTGATCGCGGCGGTGGTCGCCGGTGGTGCGCTGTCGGTTGCCGGAGCCGCCGGGTACGCGTTCGCCGATGCGGGTGCCGAAGGCGGCGCCGCGCGTTCGCCGGGCGTGCTGTCCGGGAACCTGGTGCAGCTGCCGGTCCACGTGCCGGTGAACGTGTGCGGGAACACCGTGAACGTGGTCGGGCTCCTCAATCCGGCGGCCGGCAACACGTGCGTGAACGAGGACCGGCATCGTCCGCGGCCCACCCCCTACGGTTCCAAACCGGGGCCCCGGCCGGCCGGCGGAGCCGTGGCACAGGGGAGCGGAAAGGATTCGCCCGGGGTGCTCTCCGGGAACGGGGTCCAGCTGCCGGTGGACCTCCCGGTCAACGTCTCGGGCAACTCGGTGAACGTCGTGGGCATCGGCAACGCGTCCCACGGCAACACCTCCGTCAACGGCACACCCCCCGTCCGCAGCGGCGCGAAGCCCCCGCAGCCGGTGCACCAGCCGCCGAAGCCCCCGGTCGCCCGGCCCTCGACCCCGCCCGCCCCCGCGCCCGAACAGCCGGGTCCCGTGCTCGCGCACACCGGCGCCGAGGGACTGGGCCTCGCCGTCCCGGCGGGCGCGGCCCTCCTCCTCGGCGGCGCCGTCCTCTACCGCCGCTACCGCCCCGCGTCCCGCTGACCCCGCCGCCCGCCGGGCCACCTCACGCCCCGTCCGGCGCTCAGGCGGCCTCCGGGTGCCGCCAGGACGCAAGGATCGCCTCGATGCGCGGCGCCAGCCGGGCGCGCGCCTGATGCCGGGGCACCCCCGCCATCAGCATCGCGTCGTAGTCCGTGTCGTCGTGGCGTACGGAGGCGCGCACCGCGACCGACACCGCCTGCTCGTCCAGGGCGCGGCCGGCCGCGGTGCGCCCCACCCGGCCGCTGCCCCGCGCCGAGGCGTGCGCGGCCACCGCCAGGGCGCGTTCGGGCGGGATGCCCGGGAACAGCCGCCGTATCTCCGCGGCGAACGCGGCCGTGAAGCGGGCGTCCGCGGCCTCCCGGCCCAGCCGGTCGCGCTCCCGCCGCCGGGCCCGCGCCTCCGCGTCCGCCAGGCAGCGCACCTCCGCCCGGGCCAGCGCCTCCTCCTCGACCAGCAGCCCCTGCCGTTCGTGCCGGCGGCGCCGCTTCACATGGCGGACGACCACCGCGAACAGCGAACTGCCCTCGCGGGCCCGGCGGGTGAGCGCCGCATTGCCCCGCGGCAGGTAGACGAGGTGCCCCAGGTCGGCGCAGTCCAGGCAGCGCGGCACGCCGTTCTCGCGGACGAGCATCGGCAGCGGCCCCTGCCGGCACTCGGCGCACCGCACCGGCTTCAGCGCCTCGAAGACGACGAGGTTCATGCCTGGTTGATACCGCCGCAGCGGGCCGCTCTCACCTCCCCGGGCCCGCCGGATCCGGCGGCCCGTCACATCGTGGGGCCCGCCAGATCGCGAGGCCCGTCAGATCAGGCGGCGTATCTCCCCGCGCACCCGGTAGAAGCCCCCGGAGGCCGGGTGCAGCCCGTCCACCACGTACCGGGCGCCGGCCTCGCGGATGCCGCGCGGGAACTGCACGTGCCAGCCAGCCTCGAAGCCCCCCGAGACCACCTGCACCCGCAGCCGGCCGCCCTGCTGCACGCACTCCACGACCACCCCGCCCGCCGGCGCCGCCGAGACCGCGGCCACCGCCGCGGGCGAGGCCGGCGGGGCGTAGACGGGCAGCGCCGCAGCCGACTTCACGTCCACCGCGGCCGGCACCGAACCCCGTTCGGCGGCCGCGATCGCCGCCTCGCTCGCGTCCACGCACAGCAGCGAGCCGTCCGAGGTGACCAGGTACAGCTTCTCGTCCAGGTACTGCATCGACAGCGCCGCTCCGGCCCCCGTGCCCAGTTTCCACAGCCGCTGCCCGTGCGCGTCGAAGCAGTACACCGACGAGGCCAGGTCCCCCGCGAAGACGTGCCGCCCGTCCGGGGAGGTGGCGCACGCGTACACGGCCGCATCGCACCGGTAGGTGGCCTCCACCGCGCCGGTGGCCTTCGACAGCCGCTGCACGCTGTGCCGCCCGGTGCCGGCGTACACCGCGTGCTCCTCCTGCCAGCCGAACAGCACTCCGCCGTCGGTCGGGGTGTGCCACAGCTCCCGGCCGCCGTCCGGCGCGTACGCCGTCACCCCCCGGGCGTGCCCGTGGTAGACGCCCCGGTCGTCCGCCCGCACCATCCACGCGTGCGCGCCGGCGGAGCGCCGGGACCACTGGAACTCGTCCTCGTGGTCGATGACCGTCAGCCCGCCGCTGCGGTCCGACACGTGCAGCACGCCCTCGCGGATGTCCAGCCAGAAGATGTCCATGTCCGCCGCGATGTCGTACGCACCGAAGGGCACCTTGGACGACAGGTCGTACACCGTGCCGTCGTCGCAGCCCGCGTAGATCCAGAACTCGTCCGCCACCAGGCACTTGACCCCGTCCGGCAGCGAGTACCGGGCCAGCACCTCCCCGCCGTGGCTGAGGGTGTAGACGTCCCCGTCCTGGTTGCCGACCCAGCACCGGTCCTCGTCCACGTGGATCCCGAAGGCCGCCGCGCCGGTCCGGAACCGCCACAGCACCGGGGCCACCGCCCGCGCGGTCGAAGGGGTGGCCGTCACCTGACGGCGGGTCACCGCCCGGGCCGCACGCCGGCCGCGGACCGCCGGGGCGTACCCCTTGCGGACCTTCTCCGCGATCTTCTTCGCGGCCGCCGCCTCCGCCTTCTGCACCGTCGGGAACGAGGAGGTCTGCAACTGGCCGTCCGCGCCGATGCGCCCGTACCGCACCGACACCGCGGTCCCGTCGACGGTCACCTCGTAGAACTTGTGGGCGCCGCCGCCTTCCTGGGACAGCTCCAGATACGTCGTGTTCCGAGACATGGCAGACCCCTCCCCGGGCCGGGATCCGACGGGTTCGTCCCGTCGCGGATCCACTGATCACAAGCTAGGGGGGAGCACTGACAATGGACCTCGTGCAGCTCGAACCGATCACCTGGGAGCGGATGGCCGAGGCGCTCGCCCGCCATCTGGAAGGAGCCGGCGACCCGCCCGCGGACCCGGACCGCAGGCTGTGCGCGGCCCTCGACGGCGCGCCCGCGGCCGGCACCGGGGTCCTGGCCGAGGCGCTCGCCGAGGCCCTGCGGGTGCGCGGCCGCCCGGTGCTGGTGGTCGCCGCCGAGGGCTTCCTGCGGCCGGCCTCGCTGCGCTTCGAGTTCGGCCGCGAGGACCCCGACAGCTATCTCGACGGCTGGTACGACGTACCCGCCCTGTGGCGCGAGGTGTTCGGCCCGCTGGAGCCCGGGGGCACCGGGCGGGTCCTGCCCGACCTGTGGGACCCGGCCACCGACCGCGCCACGCGCAGCCCGTACGTCGTGCTCCCGCCGGGCGGGGTGCTGCTCCTGCACGGCCCGATGCTGCTGAGGCACTGGTTCCCGTTCGACCTGAGCGTGCACATCGGGCTGTCGCCCGGGGCGCTGGCCCGCCGTACGGAGCCCGCCCGGCAGTGGACCCTGCCGGCCTTCGCGCGGTACGAGGCCGAGACCGGGCCCGGCGCCGCGGCCGACGTCCTCGTACGCGCCGACGATCCGCGCCATCCGGCCTGGTCGGGCCTGCCCGCACACCGGCCGGGGGAGGACTGACGGGTACGGCCCCGCCGGCCCCCGACTCCGACCCGCTCCTCGGTGCCGTCGGCCCCGCCCCGCCCTCGGCCCGTCCTCCAGTGGCCGCCTCGGTCAGCCCGGCCCCTCCGCCGGCCGGCCGCCCAGCCGGGTCACCGCCGCCGCGCCCGCCCGGCAGCCCGCCGCCGCGGCCGCCGCCGGGTCCGCGCCCGCCAGCCGGGCCGCGAGGAACCCGCCGGTGAAGGCGTCGCCCGCACCCGTCGAGTCCACCGCCGGGGCCGGCGCGGGCGCGCCGGGCACCCGGGCCGTGACCGCCCCGCCCTCCGCGACCAGCGCACCGGCGGCCCCCAGCGTGACCACGACCAGCGGCAGCCGCCGGCTCAGCGCGGCGGCCGCCTCCGCCGGGTCCGCGCCCGCCGGGAGCCCGGCCAGCAGGGCGGCCTCGGCCTCGTTGGGCAGCAGGACCCCGGCGCCGGCGACCTGGCCGAGGAAGCGTTCGGGCCCCAGTGCGCCGAGGAACCCGGCCGAGGCCGGGTCCACGCTCACGGGGACCCCCCGGCCGGCCGCCGCGCGCAGCACCAGCCGGGCCAGCCCCCGGCTCGGCTCCGCGAAGAACAGGTAGCCCGACAGGTGCACGTGGGCCACGCCGTCGAGCAGCTCCCCGGACCAGTCCGCCGGGGACAGCCGCAGCGCCGCCCCGCTGTCCGTGAGGAAGGTCCGCTCGGCCCCCGCGTCGACCAGGGAGATCACCGTGCCGGTCGGCTCCCGGGGGTCCCGGACCAGGTGCGGCCGCACCCCCGCCCGCCGCAGGGACTCCTCGTGCCAGGCGGCCGAGTCGGTGCCCACCCGGGCCAGCAGCCCCACCTCGCGCAGCCCCGCGCGCACCGCCCAGCAGGCGGCGTTCGCGCCCGCCCCGCCGGGCAGGGTGCGGATCCGGGCGGCCGTGTCGGTGGCCGGGGCCAGCGGCTGCCGGTGCAGCGCCACCACGTCCGTGATCACGTCGCCCACCACCAGCAGCCCGCCGCTCACCGGGGAGCCCGCTCCGACCAGGCCCGGGCGACCCGGGCCGCCAGCCGCACGTTGCCGCGCACCGCCGCGAGGTTGGCCTCCAGGGAGGCCCCGCCGGTCTGCTCGACCAGCCGCCGGAGCAGGAACGGGGTCACCGCCTGCCCGCTCACCCCCCGTTCGCGGGCCTCCGCCAGGGCCTCGGCGAGCACCCGGTCGTGCAGCCCGGGATCCAGCTGGTCCGCCTCCGGAACGGGGTTGGCGACGAGCAGCGCCGACGGCGGCCCGCCCAGGCCGTCCTGGGCGGCCATCACCGCGGCCACCTCCTCCGGGGTGTGCACGGTCCAGTCCACCGGCTCCCCGGAGCTGGCCAGGTAGAAGCCGGGGAAGCGGTCCGTGCCGAAGCCGAGCACCGTCACCCCCAGCGTCTCCAGGCGCTGCAGCGTGGCCGGCACGTCCAGGATGGACTTCACCCCCGCGCACACCACCGTGATCCCGGTCCGTGCCAGCAGGCCCAGGTCCGCGGACTCGTCCTGGGTGCGCGTCCATTCCCGGTGTACGCCGCCCAGACCGCCGGTCGCGAACACCCGCAGGCCCGCCCGGGCGGCCAGGAAGGCCGTCGCGGAGACGGTGGTGGCCCCCGAGGCGCCCGCCGCCACGGCGGGCGCCAGATCGCGGTGCCCGAGCTTGCGCACGGTGTCGTCCCCGGCGATCCGCTCCAGCCCCGCCTTGTCCAGGCCCACACGCGGCACTCCGTCGAGCACGGCGACGGTGGCCGGGACGGCGCCCTCCGCGCGTACCAGGGCCTCCAGCTCGGTGCCCACGAGCAGGTTGCGGGGCCGCGGCAGGCCGTGGGCGAGGATCGTGGATTCGAGGGCGACGACGGGCCGTTGCCGGTCCATCGCCTCGCGGACTTCCTCCGACAGGACCGGGGCGGCAGCTGAGGTGAGTGGCATGTCCCCATCCATGGCACGGCGGCCGCACCCGCAAACGCGGCCCGGACCGCCCGCCCGGCAGCCTGGCCGGAACCCGCCCCCGGTCTGGACAGGGTGACGGGCCGGAGCACCCGATCATGGACGCGTTGGCCACCCTGGCGGGCCCGCCGCGCAGGCTAGGGTGCCCGCCATGAGCACCAGTGACCAGACCCCCGCCCCCGCCTCGTTCGCCGTCTCCGTGATGGACGTCGAGCTGGAGGCCGAAGACCTCGACCCCGCCCAGATCGTCTCCGGCAACCCGGTGGTGACCGGGAAGGTGCTGTGGGAGTCCCCCGACGGCCGCGGGCTGCGCGGCATCTGGCAGATCACCCCGGGGGTGGTCACCGACACCGAGGCCGACGAGCTGTTCGTCGTGATCAGCGGGAGCGCGACCATCGAGGTCGAGGGCGGGCCGACGCTGGAGGTCGGCCCGGGTTCGGCCTGTGTCCTGCGCGAGGGCGACAAGACCACGTGGACGGTGCACGAGACCCTGCGCAAGGCGTACCACATCACCCTCTGACGCAGCGCCCGCAGGCCCCGGGCGGGCCGTACGGGAGGCCGGGGGCGAGCCCGTACGGGGTCACTCCCCGGCGGTCCGGCGGGCCGTCAGCAGGGCGAGGCCCGCCATCGGCAGCAGCAGGGCCGCGCCGATCGCGTTGAGCCAGCCGTAGCCGGCCTGGGCGACGACCAGGCCGGCCGCCGTGCCGCCGACCCCGGCCGCCGTGTTCATCGTCAGGTCGGACAGGCCCTGGACGGCGGCCCGGGCCGCCTGCGGCACCGAGTCCGTGAGCAGGGCGGAACCCGAGACCATGCCCGCCGACCAGCCCAGCCCCAGCAGGAACAGCCCGGCGGCGGTCTGCCCGTGCCGGGGACCGGCGGTCCCGGCGAGCAGCGCCGCGAGGGAGAACAGGCCTGCGGACAGCCCGATCACGGACAGCCGGCCGAGCCGGTCCGAGAGCCAGCCCATCACGGGGGAGAAGGCGAACATGCCCGCGATGTGACCGCTGATGACCAGGCCGATCAGCTCCAGGCCGGCCCCGTGGTGGCCGAGGTCCAGCGGGGTCATCACCATGATCGACACCATGGTGGTGTGGGACACGGCGATGGTCACCAGCGCCAGCCGGGCCCGCGGGGAGGCCTTCACGGCGGCCAGTCCGGCCTTCAGCGAGCGGGCCGCGGCGGCCTGCTCCGCGGGCGCCGCCAGGGCGCGGGCGGTCAGCAGCGGGTCCGGCCGCAGCAGCAGGCCCACCAGGGCGGCGGACAGGACGAATATCCCGGCGGCCCACACGAAGGGGCCCGCCGTCGCGGGTATGGAGGTGCCCTCGAAGCTGCGGCTCGCGGGGGCCGACAGGTTCGGCCCGAGCACCGCGCCGAGCGTGCTCGACCACACCACCGTCGAGATCGCCCGGGCCCGGTGGTCGGGGGCGGCCAGGTCGGCGGCGGCGAACCGGGCCTGGAGGTTCGCGGACGAGGCCGCACCGAACAGGCCCATGCCGAGCAGCAGCAGCGGGAAGCTCTCCGCGACGGCCGCCAGGACCACCAGCAGGCCGCCCACCGCACCCGTCAGGTACCCGAGGACCAGGCCCGGCCGGCGGCCGCGGGCGGTCATCAGCGCGGCCAGCGGCAGCGAGACCAGCGCCGTGCCCGCCACCGCGGCGCTCGACGCCAGCCCGGACAGCCCCTCGGTGCCGCTGATCTCGGTGGCCAGCACCGGGGCCAGCGCGATGCTGATCGGCACGCCGAGGCCGCTGACGATCTGGCTGGCCATGAGCACCCGGCGGATGCGGCGCTGCAGGGCGGGGAGCGCCTCGGCCGTCACCGCCGGACCGGGCTCCGTACTGGGGGAAGAGTCGGTGGTCACCGCCGAAGTTTCGCACCCCTGACCTGCGGCCGCACAGCCGTACGACCCCGGCCCGGGCCCGGTCAGAACAGCGGCTGCGGGAGCACGCCCTCCAGCGCCAGCAGGATCCGCTTGGCCTCCAGCCCGCCGCCGAAGCCGCCGAGCCCGCCGTCGCTCTCCACGACCCGGTGGCAGGGCACGACCACCGGCAGCGGATTGGACCCCATCGCCGCCCCCACGGCCTGGGCCGCGCCCGGCTGGCCGACCCGCGCGGCCAGCTCCCCGTACCCCACCACCGTCCCGTACGGCACGCCCTGCGCCAGCTCGCGCAGCACCTGCCGGTTGAACCCGGAGCTCAGCCGCCAGTCCAGGGGCAGTCCGAAGCCCGTCAGGCGGCCCTCGAAGTACGCGGCGAGTTCGCGCACCGGCTCCGCGAGCAGCACCTCCCGGCCCGCCGGCGGCCGGACCGCGGTCAGGCCCAGCCGCGACGCCAGCGCGCCGGCCATCCGCTCCTCGCCGTGGAACCGGACCTGGACCAGGCCGGTGCCGGTGGCAGCGAGGAACAGCGGGCCGACGGCACTGCCCACCAGGGTCCATTCGAGCTGCTGCGGGTCGCTGTACTCGTTCACCCCACCACCGTACGGCGGGCCGCCGACAGCGCCCCGGGGCCCGGGCCGGGTGCGGCCGCGGGCTCAGAAGCCGCCCACCGCGTCCCGGGCCACGTCCGGGGCGTTCGAGATGATCCCGTCGACCCCCTGGTCGCGGACCTTGCGCGCGGTGGCGGCGTCGTTGACGGTCCACGTGTTGACCGCGAGCCGCTTCCCGTGCGCGCCCGGCAGCGCGTGCACCGCGTCCACCCACTCCTTCGAGATGGTGTTGTACGCCGGGTTGATCCGGTCGGTGAAGGCCGCGTAGTCGTGCAGCTGGGAGACCTTCGGCGTGCCGAGGAACCCGGTCGTCAGGTCGGGCCGCTCGCGGTGCACGGTCCGGATGGCGTCCGCGCTGAAGCTCTGCACCACCAGACGGTGCGTCACGTGGTGCTCGTCCAGCCAGCCCGCCTCCCCCAGCACCCGCAGCAGGTCCTCCTCGATCCCCGGGTACAGCTCCGGCTTCTTGATCTCCAGCAGCAGCCGCTGCTGGTTGAAGCCCACCCGGCGCAGGTACTGCTTCAGGGTGGGCACCCGCGCCCCGCGGTACGCCGGGCCGAACCAGCCGCCCGCGTCCAGCCGGGCGATCTCCGCCGCGGTGAAGTCCTTGACCCGCCAGGGGGACCGGCCGGGGAAGACGGACTCGACGTCGGTGGTCCGCGCCAGCGTGTCGTCGTGGATGACGACCAGCTCGCCGTCCTTCGTGCGCTGGACGTCGTTCTCCACCCAGTCGATGCCGAGGTGCTCGGCGTAGTCCACCGCCTCCAGGGTGTTCTCCGGCGCGTACGCCGAAGCCCCCCGGTGGGCGAAGACGACGGGGGCGTCCAGCCGGTACGGGTCCTGCCCGCGCGCGGCCCGGCCGCGCGGCCCGCCCGGCCCGGCGGCGTCCGGCGCCGGTGCCCCGGACAGGGCCGCGGGGACGCTGGTGGCCGCGACGGCGGCGAGGGCCGAGGAGGCGGCGGCGGGGCCGTCGGCGGTGGAACCCCCCGGCATGGCGAAGGTGATGCCCAGCAGCGCGGCTGCGGCGGCAGCGAAGGATCGTACGTACATGGCGTTCTCCTCGGTGTCGGCAGCCGGAGGACCGGCGGGCGACGCGGTGGTGACCACGGGTCAGCGTGACAGCGCGGCGGCAACGGGGGACGGGCCGTGGATGACCACGGGGTGAACGAATCCGCCCGGCAGGCCGCGGTGGCGGAAATCGGGCGGGGCCAATCTGGCCGGAGGCGGTGCGCGCCCCGGCCCCCTCGGCCTAATCTCGCCATCAATCGGGCCCATACCAGCGAAAGTTGGACCGGGAGACGGCCGGACACGGCTGAAGGGCGGGCGGGAATGCACGGCACGGAAGCGGTGTCCGGCGGCTACGGGACGATCGACGGCTTCAGCTATGGCCTGATCACGCCCCTCGCCGCATACCTGATGGCCTGTCTGGGCGGGGCGCTCGGACTGCGTTGCACGACCCGGTCCCTCCTCGTCGAGCGCTCCTGGCGGCCCGGCTGGCTGGCCCTCGGGGCCACCGCCATCGGATCCGGAATCTGGACTATGCATTTCATTGCGATGATGGGCTTTTCCGTCGCCGAGTCGCCACTGAACTACGACAAACGGACCACTCTCGCCAGCCTGGTTGTCGCGATCGTGATGGTGGGGGTCGGGATCTTCATCGTCGGCTACCGGGGCAGCACCCCCATGTCCCTCGTCACCGGCGGCACGATCACCGGTCTGGGCGTCGCCTCCATGCACTATCTCGGCATGGCCGGCATGCGGCTGCACGGGCGGCTCGAATACGACACGAAGATCGTCGCCCTCTCGGTGGTCGTGGCCGTCGTCGCCGCCACCGCCGCGCTCTGGGCCGCCGTCAGCATCCGCGGGTTCCTCCCCGCGGTCGGCGCCAGCCTCGTGATGGGCCTGGCCGTCACCGGCATGCACTACACCGCCATGGCCGCCCTGCGGGTGCGCATCGGCGGCGGCTACGGGGCGCTGACCGGGGAGCAGCCCACGGCCCTGCTGGCCCCCCTGCTGGTCGGGCCGGTCGTCTTCCTGGTCCTGGCGGGGGTCGTGGTGATGTTCGACCCGCTGCTGGTCATGGGCACCCAGGACTGGCAGAAGCCCGGCGAGGTCCGGCAGCCGGTCCCCGTCCCGCCGCGCCCGGTCTGGCCGGCCCGCCCGCCGTACGACGAGGCCGCCCGGCCCTGGGAGCGCTGACGCGCGGCGGCGCGCTGCCTCGTTGTCAGTGGGGGGTCGTACGGTGGAGGCATGCGGCCCGTATCGAAGATCCAACGCACGGTGGCCCCCTTCGAGGTGGTCAGTCCCTACCAGCCCAGCGGCGACCAGCCGGCGGCCATCGCCGAGCTGGAGCGGCGCATCCGCGCGGGTGAGAAGGACGTCGTACTGCTCGGCGCCACCGGCACCGGCAAATCGGCGACCACGGCCTGGATGATCGAGCGGCTCCAGCGCCCGACCCTGGTCATGGCGCCGAACAAGACCCTGGCGGCACAGCTGGCCAACGAGTTCCGCGAGCTGCTGCCGAACAACGCCGTCGAGTACTTCGTCTCGTATTACGACTACTACCAGCCCGAGGCGTACGTCCCGCAGTCGGACACCTACATCGAGAAGGACTCCTCGATCAACGAGGAGGTGGAGCGCCTGCGCCACTCCGCGACGAACTCCCTGCTGACCCGGCGGGACGTGATCGTCGTCGCGTCCGTCTCCTGCATCTACGGCCTCGGCACCCCGCAGGAGTACGTGGACCGGATGGTCCCGCTCAAGGTCGGCGAGGAGATCGACCGGGACGCGCTGCTGCGCCGCTTCGTCGACATCCAGTACACGCGCAACGACGTGGCCTTCGCCCGCGGCACCTTCCGGGTCCGCGGCGACACCATCGAGATCTTCCCGGTCTACGAGGAGCTCGCCGTCCGCATCGAGATGTTCGGCGACGAGATCGAGGCCCTGTCCACCCTGCACCCGCTGACCGGCGAGGTGATCAGCGAGGACCGCGAGCTGTACGTGTTCCCCGCCAGCCACTACATCGCCGGCCCCGAGCGCATGCAGAAGGCCATCGCCGGGATCGAGACCGAGCTCGCCGAGCGCCTCGCCGAGCTGGAGAAGCAGGGCAAGCTCCTGGAGGCCCAGCGCCTGCGCATGCGCACCACGTACGACCTGGAGATGATGCAGCAGATCGGCTCCTGTTCCGGCATCGAGAACTACTCGCTGCACATGGACGGCCGTGAGCGCGGCTCGGCTCCCCACACGCTCATCGACTACTTCCCCGAAGACTTTCTGCTCGTCATCGACGAGTCCCATGTCACCGTCCCCCAGATCGGTGCCATGTACGAAGGCGACGCCTCCCGCAAGCGGACCCTCGTCGACCACGGCTTCCGGCTGCCCTCCGCCCTCGACAACCGGCCGCTGAAGTGGGAGGAGTTCCAGGAGCGGATCGGCCAGACCGTCTACCTGTCCGCCACCCCGGGCACGTACGAGCTCTCGCGCAGCGAGGGCTTCGTCGAGCAGATCATCCGGCCCACCGGCCTGGTCGACCCGGAGGTCGTGGTCAAGCCCACCGAGGGGCAGATCGACGACCTGGTGCACGAGATCCGCAAGCGCACCGAGAAGGACGAGCGGGTCCTGGTGACCACCCTCACCAAGAAGATGGCCGAGGACCTCACCGACTACTTCCTCGAACTCGGCATCCAGGTCCGCTACCTGCACAGCGACGTGGACACCCTGCGCCGCATCGAGCTGCTGCGCGAGCTGCGCGCCGGCGAGTACGACGTGCTGGTCGGCATCAACCTGCTCCGCGAGGGCCTCGACCTGCCCGAGGTCTCGCTCGTGGCCATCCTGGACGCCGACAAGGAGGGCTTCCTGCGCTCCGGGACCTCGCTGATCCAGACCATCGGCCGCGCGGCGCGCAACGTGTCGGGCCAGGTGCACATGTACGCGGACAAGATGACCCCGGCGATGGAGAAGGCCATCGAGGAGACCAACCGCCGCCGCGAGAAGCAGATCGCGTACAACACCGAGCACGGCATCGACCCGCAGCCGCTGCGCAAGAAGATCAACGACATCGTCGCGACCATCGCCCGCGAGGAGGTGGACACCGAGGAGCTGCTCGGCACGGGCTACCGGCAGGCCAAGGAGGGCAAGGGGGCCAAGGCCCCGGTGCCCGCGCTCGGCGGGAAGGCCGGCAAGGGGGCCAAGGCGGCCAAGGGCGGCAAGGGCGAGGTCCTCACCGACCGGCCCGCCGCCGAACTCGCGCAGCTGATCGAGGAGATGACCGAGCGGATGCGGGCCGCGGCGGCGGACCTCCAGTTCGAGGTGGCGGCCCGGATCCGGGACGAGGTCGGCGAGCTGAAGAAGGAGCTGCGCCAGATGCGGGAGGCGGGCATCGCCTGAGCGGTGCCGTGTCTCAGGAGGGACACAGAATCGGCCGGGCCGCGGCGCCCGGCCGGTTCCCGTGCATAGGCTGGAACGGCACGGCAGCACCGCAGGGCCGCGCGCGGGCGCGGTCCGCGGACGGCCGCTGCGGCAGGACGATGGGGAGAGGGGACAGCGCGTGACGGTCAACATGACCAAGGGTCAGGCCATCAGTCTGGAGAAGGCCGACGGGGGATCCCTCAGCTCGGTCCGGATGGGCCTCGGCTGGCAGGCGGCCAAGCGCCGCGGGCTGTTCGGCTCCCGCACCCGGGAGATCGACCTCGACGCCTCGGCCGTGCTCTTCGCCGACAAGCAGCCCGTCGACGTCGTGTTCTTCCGCCACCTGATCAGCGAGGACGGCTCCGTCCGGCACACCGGGGACAACCTGGTCGGCGGCGCCGGACAGGGCGGGGACGACGAGTCCATCCTGGTGGACCTCCAGCGGGTGCCGGTGCACATCGACCAGATCGTCTTCACGGTGAACTCCTTCACCGGCCAGACCTTCCAGGAGGTGGAGAACGCCTTCTGCCGGCTCGTGGACGAGACGAACGGCCAGGAGCTGGCCCGCTACACGCTCGACGGCGGCGGCCAGTACACGGCGCAGATCATGGCGAAGGTCCACCGGGTGGGCGGCGGCTGGAAGATGACGGCCCTGGGCAACGCGGCCAACGGCCGCACCTTCCAGGACCTGCTGCCGGCGATCGTCCCGCACCTGTAGCCCGCAGGGCACGGCAGCGGCGGGAACGGGCAGGACGCGACGGGGGCACGAAGATGACGGCCGAGCTGGTGCGGGGACAGAACCTCCCGCTGCCGCACACGCGGGTGGAGATCCGGGTCTCGGCGGGCACCCCGGTGCTCGTCGGGGTCGTGCTGGGCGACGCGGCGGGCCGGCTGCTGCCCGGCCCCGACGCGGCGGCGCATCCCGGCCGGCCCCGGATCCCGGGGGCTGCGGTCCCGGCAGCCCCCGGGACCGTAGCAGCCGGGCAGCAGGCCGGGATCGACCTCGAAGCCCTCCCGGCGGCCGCCCACCGGCTGGGGGTGCTGCTCGCGCTGCCGCCGGGCGGCCCCGCCCGCTTCGGCGCGGTCGCCGCCCCGCACCTCGCCCTCCTGGACGCGGAGGGCACCGAGTTCGCCGGGTTCACCCTCACCGGCCTCGACGCCGAGTCCGCCGTCATCGGCTTCGAGCTGTACCGGCGGCAGGGCGCCTGGAAGGTGCGGGCCGTCGGCCAGGGGTACGCCGACGGGCTCGCCGGCCTGTTCGCCGACCACGGCCTGGCCGCCGGCCCGGCAGCCGCCCTCGCCGCCGAGGTCCACGCGGCCCTGGCGTCCGTCCCGGCCCCGCCGCCCGCCGTCCGCTCCCTCGGCGGCACCCCGGCCCCCGGCCCGCCGGTCCCCGCCGACCCGCACCCGGACGGGGTGCCCGCCGCCGGAGCGGGCTCCGAGCCGGCCGGGCCGGTGCCCGTCTCCGGGGTGCCCTGCCCCGGCACCCCCGGCCCGGCCGCCGCCGAGTCCTCGCCCGCCATCAGCTACGCCCACCCGCGCCGGGCCCGTACGGAGCCCCCGGCGCCCGCCCCGCAGCCGCCGCCGGCCCGCCCCGGCGAGCCCCCGCAGCCGGTGGCCGGGGACGCCAACGGCTGGACCATGGAGGAGCGGCTGCACAACCAGGTCTGGGGGATGTTCGAGGACCTGGCCCGCGCCGTCGCCGCGTACCGCAGTGCCGTGGAGTTCGCCGACGGACGCATGGACCGGGAGCTGGACCAGGCGCTCGAAGACCCCCGCAGCCGGATCGGAGGGGCCGGCGGGGCCGCCCGCGAGGCCGCGCAGGCCCGCCGGGACGAGCTCGTGGGCCGGGCCCGGGAGGTCCTCGACCGGGACCTCGCCCAGCTGGCCGCCGAGGCGGAGGTGGTCGAGCCCGCCCTGCCCGCCGCCTTCGCCGGCTGGGACCACCCGCAGTGGCAGGACCACCGGCTGCCCGCCGAGCCCCCCATGGCGGTGCGCCTGGGCGACCTGCACCTGCCGGAGCGCCCGGGGCTGCGCATCCCCATGCTGGTCCGGCTGCCGCTGGAACGCGGGCTGTGGATCGACAGCGGCCGCACCGGCTCGGAGGCCGCGATGGCCATGGACACCGACCGGCTGCGGAGGCTGGCCCTGGACACGGCGGTGGCGCACGCGGTGCGCCTGCTGGCCTTGCACCCGGCGGGCACCCTCCGGGTGCACGCGATCGACGCGGCGGGTGCGGGGGCGGCGGCCCTGGAACCGCTGCGCCGGGCCGGGGTGCTGTCCGGTCCCGCCGCCGGCGGCGCCGCCGGGACCGCGGAGCTGCTGGCCCGGCTGACCGAGCGGGTGGACCTGGTGCAGATGGCGCTGCGCGCCGGGGCCCCCGAGTCCCTGCCGCCGCACCTGGACACCGCGTCCCGGCTGCTGATCGTCCACGACTTCCCGCACGGCTTCGACGACCGGGCCGTCACCCGGCTGCGCTACCTCGCCGACGAGGGACCGGCGGTCGGGGTCCACCTGCTGATGGTCGCGGACCGCGACGAGGCCTCGGCCTTCGGGCCGCTGCTGGATCCGCTCTGGAAGTCGATGCTGCGGCTGTCGCCCGTACCGGACGACCACCTCGCCGATCCCTGGGTCGGGCATGCGTGGACGTTCGAGCCGGGGCTGCCGCCGGCCGGGAGCGCGGTGCTGGACCTGGTGCTGGCCCGGGTGGCGACCTGACCCGCCGGTGGGTGGCGACCTGACCTGCTGCTGACCTTCCTTTGGTAATCCCTTTACCTTTACCCCTCCGAGCCGGTATTCTCATGTGTGCGGAGGGGAGTATTCCTGCTGTTCTGCTACGTCGTGCCCGTCAATACGGACCGCAACCGGTCCCGGGGCGGCGGCCCGCGGCCGGGAGGCCGCCCGGGTGGAAGAGACCTCCGGCAGCGATGACGCTGACCTTGAGCCGTAGCGACCTGCCGGAGGCGTAAGCAGTGGACGTTTCGTTGACCCTCTGGGTGCTGACCATCCTGGGTCTGGGCATCCTCATCGGGGCCGATTTCTTCATCGGCCGCAAACCGCACGACGTGTCGGTCAAGGAAGCCGGCATCTGGACGGTCGTCTGGATCGTCCTCGCCGTCCTCTTCGGCCTCGGCCTGCTGTTCTTCGGCAACAGCCAGGCCTCCGGGGAGTTCTTCGCCGGCTTCATCACCGAGAAGTCGCTGAGCGTGGACAACCTCTTCGTCTTCGTCCTGATCATGGCGAAGTTCGCGGTCCCCTCCCACCTCCAGCAGCGGGTGCTGCTCGTGGGCGTCCTGATCGCCCTGGTGCTGCGCGCGGTCTTCATCGCCGCCGGCGCCGCGATCATCGCCAGCTTCTCCTGGGTCTTCTACCTCTTCGGCGCCTTCCTGATCTACACCGCCTGGAAGCTCATCCAGGAGGCGCGCTCCGACGAGGAGGACGAGGAGTTCGAGGAGAACCGCCTCCTCAAGTCCGTGGAGAAGCGGTTCGGCGTCGCCGACCGCTACCACGGGACCAAGCTGTTCATCCGCAACAACGGCAAGCGGGTCCTGACCCCGCTGATGGTCGTCATGCTCGCCATCGGCACCACCGACGTGCTGTTCGCGCTGGACTCCATCCCCGCGATCTTCGGCCTCACCCAGGACCCGTACATCGTGTTCACCGCGAACGCCTTCGCGCTGATGGGCCTGCGCCAGCTGTACTTCCTCATCGGCGGCCTGCTGAAGAAGCTGGTCCACCTCAGCTACGGCCTGTCGATCATCCTCGGGTTCATCGGCGTCAAGCTGGTGCTGCACGCGCTGCACGAGAGCGGGGTCCACGTCCCCGAGATCTCCATCCCGTTCTCGCTCGCCGTCATCTGCGGTGTCCTGGTCGTCACCACCATCACCAGCCTGGTCGCCTCGAAGAAGCAGGCGGCGGCGGAGGCGGCGGCCGCCGGGGCGGCCGGCGGCAAGGAGTCGGTCGGGGCCTGACCCCGCGGCCGGGCCGTACGGTCCGCACGTACCGCACGACAGCGAGGAGCCGGCCGGGCGCGCACGCCCCGGCCGGCTCCTCGCGTACGCGGCCCCGGCCGAGTCTTCAGGCGGCCGCCGGCTCGGTGGCCGCGTCGGGAACGACGGCCGGCCCGGCGGCCGCGGGGGCGGTCTCGGGCAGCAGCGCGAAGCAGCCGAGGCTGACCACCGCGATGCCGGTCAGGTACGCGGCGACGGCCCAGGGGGGTCCGCTGTCGCTCGCGAGCGCGGTGGCCACGATCGGCGTGAGCGCACCGCCCAGCACCCCGCCCAGGTTGTAGCCGACGGCGGCGCCCGTGCACCGCACCCGCGGCTCGAACAGCTCCGGCAGGTACGCCGCGATCACCGACAGGATCATCACCATGGAGATCAGGCCCACGGTGAGGCCGAAGGTCATCGGGACCGGGCGCCCCGTGCGCAGCAGCGCGGCCATCGGGAACATCCACACCGCGGCCAGGGCGCAGCCCGCCAGGCACACCGGGCGCCGCCCGTACCGGTCGCCGAGCAGGGCGAACACCGGGGTCAGCGAACCCTTGACCACGACCGCCGTCATGATGCACGCCAGCATGGTGGTGCGGTCCACGGCCAGGCGTTCCGTCGCGTACGCCAGGGACCAGGTGGTCACCGCGTAGAAGACCGCGTACCCGATGGCCAGGCCGCCGCCGCTCAGCAGGACCAGCCGCCAGTGGCGGCGGAACACCTCGGCCAGCGGGGCCTCGGCCCGCCGGCCGGCGGCGGCCAGCGCGCGGAAGGCCGGGGTCTCCTCCAGCGGGGCGCGCAGCAGCAGCCCGGCGGCCGCCAGCAGGCCCGCGAACCAGAAGGGCACCCGCCAGCCCCAGGAGCGGAACTGGGCGTCGGTGAGGGCGGCCGAGAGGCCGAGCATGAGGCCGTTGGCGAGCAGGAAGCCGACCGGCGGGCCGGTCTGCGGGAAGCTCGCCCACAGGCCGCGCCGACGGGCCGGGGCGTGCTCGGCGGTGAGCAGCACCGCCCCGCCCCATTCGCCCCCGAGCCCGAGCCCCTGGAGGAAGCGCAGGGCCAGGAGCAGGACCGGGGCCGCGACCCCGATCGAGGCGTAGGAGGGCAGGCAGCCGACGGCGACCGTGGCCAGGCCGGTGAGCAGGAGCGAGGCGAACAGCACGGGACGGCGGCCGTGCCGGTCGCCGATGTGGCCGAAGAGGAGGGAGCCGAGGGGGCGGGCCAGGAAGCCGGCCGCGAAGGTGCCGAAGGCGGCGAGGGTCCCGGCCAGCGGGGAGAAGGTCGGGAAGAAGAGCGGGCCGAGCACGAGGGCGGCCGCGGTCCCGTAGACGAAGAAGTCGTAGAACTCGATGGCGGTGCCGGCGAGGGAGGCGGCGGCCAGGCGGGGCATCGAGGGGCCGCTGCGGGCGGGCGGCGGCTCGTCCGGCGGGGCGTCGGGGTCCGCTGCGGGCGGTCCGGGGGCGGCTCCGCCGGTTCCACCGGGGGTGGGAGGGGCGGTACGGGTGGGTCCGGCGGCGCGCGCGGGTCCGTCGGTGGGGCGGGCGGTACGGGTGGGGCGGGCGGTGTCCGCGGGGTCCGGTGGGCGGGCCGGGTCCGCGGCCGGGGGCGGGCCGGAGCTCTGGGCGTCATCCATGAGGCTCCGTGTACCCGGTCGGCGCGGGCCCGCGGGCGGGGAGCGCCGAGCCTGACCCGAACGGGTGCACGGATGGCGGGTGTTGACCGCGGCCCGGCCGACCGCCGCGGGCGCGGCGGCCGACCGGGCCGGGCGGGGTTCACCAGCCGCGCTCGCGCCACTCCGCGAGGTGCGGGCGCTCGGCGCCGAGCGTGGTGTCGTTGCCGTGGCCCGGGTAGACCCAGGTCTCGTCCGGCAGGACGGCGAAGAGCTTCTCCTCGACCCCGTCCAGCAGGCTCGTGAAGGCCGCCGCGTCGCCCGAGGTGTTCCCGACGCCGCCCGGGAAGAGGCAGTCGCCGGTGAACACGTGCGGGTGGCCGTGGGGGTCGTCGTACACGAGCGCGATCGAGCCCGGGGTGTGGCCGACCAGGTGCCGGGCGGTCAGCTCGACCCGCCCCACCCGGATCGTGTCCCCGTCCGCGACCGGCACGTCGGTGGGGACGGGGATGCCCTCCGCGTCCTCCCGGCCCGCGTACGTCCGGGCCCCGGTCGCGTCCACGACCTCGCGCAGCGCACCCCAGTGGTCCCCGTGCCGGTGGGTGGTGACCACGGAGGCGATGCCGTCGTCGCCGATCAGCGCGAGCAGGGTGTGCGGCTCGGCGGCCGCGTCGATCAGCAGCTGCTCGCCGGTGGCCCGGCACCGCAGCAGGTACGCGTTGTTGTCCATCGGACCCACCGCGACCTTGGAAATCATCAGGTCCGCGAGCTCGTGCACATCCGCCGGCCCGCCCACCTTCACTGCTCCGCTGTATGTCATGTCGGCAGCCTAATTCCTCGTCCGGCTAGAGCGGGGGCAGCTGCGGGACCGGCCCGCCGCCGTCGGTGGCCAGGTCGGCGCCCTTGTCCCCGCGGCCGGCCAGCCAGCCCAGCAGCGCGGCGGCGGTGCCGCGGACGGTGACCGGGGTGCCCTCGGTGCCGCCGGTCCGCCAGGCGGGGCCCTCGTCGCCGGTCCCGGCGCGGAGGGTCACGGGCGGCACGTCGGGGCGGCCGGACCAGCGGTCGGCGAGGAACGCGATCTCGCGCGCGGTGAACTCTTCCGGCAGGTCGGAGAGCTCGTAGCCGACGTTCAGGTCGACGTGGTGCAGCTCGATCTCGATCAGGCGGCGGAAGGGGACGTTCGCGGCGGCGTCCTTGACCCCGTTGCGCAGCTCGACGGTGCGGGCCCAGTCCTGCTCGGGACGGGTCGCGTCCATGAAGCGGGCGTGGCTCTCGCGCAGGTCGGCGAGCTGCGCGTCCAGGGGCCGGGGGGCGTCCCGGTCGATGTCGCTCTCGCGGGCGTCGGCGCTGAGGTACATCGGGCGGCCCTCGAAGACGTTCACGAGGGCGTCGGCGTTGCGGGAGAGGTGGGCCAGGACGTGGCCGCGCGTCCAGCCGGGCAGCCGTGACGCCCCGGCCACTGCCGCGTTGTCGAGAGTGGCGAGCGAGGCCAGCAGACGGTCGGTCGCCGCACCCAGGAGCGCCAGGTCGTGCACATGATCGTTCATGGGGCCGACGATAGCGCCGCCACTCCTTCGGGTGAAGGAGCTCCTTGCGCGCCGTAAATCGAATGCGCGTGCTATAAGCTCGGAATCCTGACCGCGGCGCACCGTTGTGGCCGCCCCCATACCCTGGGACGGGGGGCTCCGTCCCCCGCTCTCTCAAGAAAGGTGCGGACCGGCGTGACCGACCGTCTCATCGTCCGCGGCGCTCGCGAGCACAACCTCAAGAACGTCTCGCTCGACCTGCCCCGCGACTCGCTCATCGTCTTCACAGGGCTGTCCGGATCGGGCAAGTCCTCGCTCGCGTTCGACACGATCTTCGCCGAGGGCCAGCGCCGCTACGTCGAGTCGCTGTCCTCGTACGCCCGCCAGTTCCTGGGGCAGATGGACAAGCCCGACGTCGACTTCATCGAAGGGCTGTCCCCGGCCGTCTCCATCGACCAGAAGTCCACCTCGCGCAATCCCCGCTCCACGGTCGGCACGATCACCGAGGTCTACGACTACCTCCGCCTGCTGTTCGCGCGCATCGGGAAGCCGCACTGCCCCGAGTGCCGCCGGCCGATCTCGCGGCAGTCCCCGCAGGCCATCGTGGACAAGGTGCTCGCGCTGCCCGAGGGCAGCCGGTTCCAGGTGCTCTCGCCGCTGGTGCGCGAGCGCAAGGGCGAGTTCGTGGACCTGTTCGCCGACCTCCAGACCAAGGGCTACAGCCGGGCGCGGGTGGACGGCCGGACCGTCCAGCTCTCCGAGCCCCCGGTGCTGAAGAAGCAGGAGAAGCACACCATCGAGGTGGTCGTCGACCGCCTCACCGTCAAGGAGAGCGCCAAGCGCCGGCTCACGGACTCCGTCGAGACGGCCCTCGGCCTGTCCGGGGGCATGGTCATCCTCGACTTCGTGGACCTCCCGGAGGAGGACCCCGAGCGCGAGCGGATGTACTCCGAGCACCTGTACTGCCCGTACGACGACCTGTCGTTCGAGGAGCTGGAGCCGCGCTCCTTCTCGTTCAACTCGCCCTTCGGCGCCTGCCCCGACTGCACCGGCATCGGCACGCGGATGGAGGTCGATCCGGAGCTGATCATCCCGGACGAGGAGAAGAGCCTCGACGAGGGCGCGGTCTCGCCCTGGTCCCTCGGCCACACCAAGGACTACTTCCAGCGCCTGATCGGCGCCCTCGCCGACGAGCTGGGCTTCCGCACGGACATCCCGTGGGCCGGGCTGCCGCAGCGGGCGAAGAAGGCCCTGCTCTACGGGCACAAGACGCAGATCCAGGTCCGCTACCGCAACCGGTACGGCCGGGAGCGCGCGTACACCACCGCCTTCGAGGGCGCCGTGCCGTTCGTCAAGCGGCGCCACTCCGAGGCGGAGAGCGACTCCAGCCGGGAGCGCTTCGAGGGCTACATGCGCGAGGTGCCCTGCCCGACCTGCGAGGGCAGCCGCCTCAAGCCGATCGTGCTGGCCGTGACGGTGATGGAGAAGTCCATCGCCGAGGTCTCGGCCATGTCGATCAGCGAGTGCGCCGACTTCCTCGGCCGGCTGACCCTGGACGCCCGCGACAAGAAGATCGCCGAGCGGGTCCTGAAGGAGGTCAACGAGCGGCTGCGCTTCCTGGTCGACGTGGGCCTGGACTACCTGTCGCTCAGCCGGGCGGCGGGCACCCTCTCCGGCGGCGAGGCCCAGCGGATCCGGCTGGCCACCCAGATCGGCTCCGGGCTGGTCGGCGTGCTCTACGTGCTCGACGAGCCCTCGATCGGCCTGCACCAGCGGGACAACCACCGGCTGATCGAGACCCTGGTCCGGCTGCGGGACATGGGCAACACGCTGATCGTCGTGGAGCACGACGAGGACACGATCAAGGTCGCCGACTGGGTCGTGGACATCGGCCCGGGCGCCGGCGAGCACGGCGGCAAGGTCGTGCACAGCGGCTCGCTGAAGGAGCTGCTGGCCAACGGCGAGTCGATGACCGGCCAGTACCTGTCCGGCAAGAAGTCGATCAAGGTGCCGGACAGCCGGCGGCCGGTGGACGGCGAGCGCCGGCTCACGGTGCACGGCGCCCGGGAGAACAACCTGCGGGACATCGACGTCTCCTTCCCGCTGGGCGTGCTCACGGCCGTCACCGGGGTCTCCGGCTCCGGCAAGTCCACCCTGGTCAACGACATCCTGTACACGCACCTGGCCCGGGAGCTCAACGGCGCCCGCTCGGTGCCGGGCCGCCACACCCGGGTCGCCGGCGACGAGCTGGTCGACAAGGTCGTGCACGTGGACCAGTCGCCGATCGGCCGCACCCCGCGCTCCAACCCGGCCACGTACACCGGAGTCTTCGACCACGTCCGCAAGCTCTTCGCGGAGACGATGGAGGCCAAGGTCCGCGGCTACCTGCCCGGCCGCTTCTCCTTCAACGTCAAGGGCGGCCGCTGCGAGAACTGCTCCGGCGACGGCACGATCAAGATCGAGATGAACTTCCTGCCGGACGTGTACGTGCCGTGCGAGGTCTGCCACGGTGCGCGCTACAACCGGGAGACCCTGGAGGTCCACTACAAGGGCAAGTCCATCGCCGAGGTGCTGGACATGCCCATCGAGGAGGCCCTGGACTTCTTCGAGGCGGTGCCGACCATCGCCCGCCACCTGCGCACGCTGCACGAGGTGGGCCTCGGGTACGTGCGCCTCGGGCAGTCCGCCCCCACCCTCTCGGGCGGCGAGGCGCAGCGCGTGAAGCTGGCCTCGGAGCTGCAGAAGCGCTCGACGGGCCGGACGGTGTACGTGCTGGACGAGCCGACCACCGGCCTGCACTTCGAGGACATCTCGAAGCTGATCAAGGTGCTGTCCGGGCTGGTGGACAAGGGGAACTCGGTGATCGTCATCGAGCACAACCTCGACGTCATCAAGACCGCGGACTGGGTCATCGACATGGGACCCGAGGGCGGTTACGGCGGCGGCCTGGTGGTGGCCGAGGGCACCCCGGAGCAGGTGGCCTCGGTGGGCGCGAGCCACACCGGCAAGTTCCTCCGGGACATCCTGGGGGCGGACCGGGTGAGCGACGCGGCCCCGGGCGCGGTGCCCGCGGCCCGCAAGCCGGCCAGGACGGCGGCGGCCAAGGCGGCCGCGGCCGAGGCCGCTGCTCCGGCGGCGAAGAAGACCGCGGCGAAGAAGGCCGCCGCGAAGAAGACCGCGGCGAAGAAGACCGCCGCGAAGAAGGCGACGGCCACGAGGTCCGCGCGTTCGCCCAAGGCCTGAGCGGCCGGCCCGGGCGGATCCGGAAGCGGGGGCTCCCAGCAGCGGAGTCCCCGCTTCCGCACACCGGCCCGGCGGTCAGTCCTGCGCCAGCTCCGCCGCGTACGGGGGTTCCGCCCCCGGGCGCGTGCAGGTGAGGGCGGCGGCCCGGGCCGCGAAGGACAGCACGGACGGCCAGTCCGGCGGCCCCCCGGCCGCCGTCAGGCAGTGCAGCAGGGCCGCGTTGACCGTGTCGCCCGCGCCGATGGTGTCGGCCACCCCGACCCGCCGTGCGGGCTCCTCGTACCGCTCGCCGCCCCGCGTGCTCACCGACAGCCCGGCCGCCCCGCGGGTGAGGACCACCGCCGAGGGCCCGGCCGCCAGCCAGTCGTCCGCCGTGCCGCCCAGCCACTGCGCGTCCTCCTCGGAGAGCTTGAGGACGGACACGTACGGCAGCCAGGACCGGAAGCGCTCGCGGTAGGCCGCCGGATCGGGGATCAGCCCGGGCCGGATGTTCGGGTCGAGCAGGGTGAGCAGCCCGCGGCCCGCCTCCCGGCGCAGCAGGGCCTCGTACGCGCTCGCCCCCGGCTCCAGGACCAGGGAGCAGGTCCCGAGCGCCAGCGCCCGGGCCGCGGCCGGCAGCGCGGGCGGCAGGCGGAACAGCCGGTCCGCCGTGCCCTCGGTGTAGAACCCGTACCGCGCCGAGCCGTCGGGGCCGACCGAGGCCACCGCCAGGCTCGTCGGCTCGGGGCCGCGCGCGACCAGCGAGAGGTCCACCCCCGCGGCCCGCAGCCCCGCCAGGAGGGTCTCCCCGAAGGCGTCCGTGGACACCCGGGAGCAGAAGGCGACGGGGGCGCCGAGCCGGCCCAGCGCGAGCGCGGTGTTGTACGGTCCGCCGCCCGGCCGCGGCAGCAGGGTCCCCCCGGCGGCCGGGACCAGGTCGATGAGTGCTTCTCCGCCCACGACGATCACGCGGGCGAAGGTAACGCATCCCGGGGCCCCCGGTATCGTCGGGAGGTACATCCCGCCGTACCGCCATCCGTGGAGAAGCCATGCCCGAGCATTCCGCCGCCCGCCGTACCGTCCTCAAGGGGGCTGCGCTGGCAGGAGCCGGTGCGGCGCTCACCGCCTGCTCCACCGAGGGCAGCTCCGGCGCGGGCAGCCCCGCCGTGCCCACCGCGCCGGTGGAGCTCGGCGACGCCGCCGAGGTGCCGGTCGGCGGGGCCAGGCTGTTCCGCGAGCGCAAGGTGCTCGTGAGCTGCCCGGCCGAGGGGCAGTACAAGGCCTTCAGCGCCCAGTGCACCCACGCCGGCTGCGTCCTCGACAAGATCGAGGACGGGGAGGGCAACTGCCCCTGCCACGGCAGCCGTTTCGACGTGAACACCGGCAAGGTGCTCCGCGGACCGGCCACCGACCCGCTGCCCGCCGTGCCCGTGAAGGCGGCCGGCGGCAAGCTGATCGCGGGCTGACCCGCCGCCGGTCAGTCCCAGTCCCACGCGATCCCGACCAGCCCGCGCCGTACGCCCTGCTCCACCAGGTGTACGGCGCGGTGCCGGCCGTTGGGCGTGAGGTCCGCCAGCTCGGCGCGCGGGGTGCCCGGCGCCGCCTGCGTGAAGCGCCGGCAGCGCACCGGCAGGGCCGCCTCGTCGAAGCGGACCTGGAGCATGTACTGCCCGCCCGCGTAGCTGAACCCGCGCACGTACTCGCTGCTGCACCCGCCGGTGCCGTCCTCGAACCCGTACCCGAAGACGTACGTGTCCCCGGCCCGCAGCCGGGCGTCGAAGAGCAGCTCGGCGACGACCACCCCGGTCTCCCGGTCCCAGCGCACCCGCCCGGTACGGCAGTTCTCGTGCGCCCGCACCCGCACCCGGGCCGGGTCGCAGCCCGGGTCCCCGGTGTGGATGGCCAGGTAGCGGTCCACCCCGTCCCGGTGCGCCCGCAGCACGTGCTGGGAGTCCCGGCCCTGGAGCTCGCGGGCCGGACCGATCCGCACCCACTCGTGGTGCCCCACCGTGTGCAGCCCGCCGTCCGCCGGCACCTCCAGCCCGGCGAGCAGCTCCTCCACCGCGGCCCCCGCCGCCACCAGCGACCGGTACGGGCGGGCCGCCGGGCGGGCGGTGTGCTCCGGCGCCGGCGGCGGACCGCCCGGGGCGAGCAGCCGTACGAGGGACCCGGCGGGCAGCTCCAGGATCTCCTCCAGGGCCCGTACGGCCTTCAGGGACTCGGCGCGGCGCGGCCGCCGGGCCCCCTGCTGCCAGTAACTCAGGCTGGTCACGCCCACCTTGATCCCGCGGCTCGCCAGCCGGTGCTGGACCCGGTGCAGCGGCAGCCCGCGGGCCGCCAGCGCGGCCCGCAGCGCGAGGTGGAAGGGGCCGCCGAGGAGCAGCTGCCCGAGCTCGCCGGAGCCGGGGCCGGCCGCCCGTGCGGCGCCCTCGTCCCCGGCCGGGCCGGTGGTGTGCCCCATGGCGACTCCTCTGTGAACGTTCACGTGCGGCGGGCCGGGCGGGCGGAGGAGCGCTCCGGCGGCGCCGGGGGAGCCTGGTGGTGCGACCGCAGCCGTTCACACCGCAGTCGCGCCGTTCACACTGCAATGTCACCGCGTATTGAAGCGTGTTGACCTGATCGCGACAACACCCTGATGCTCCTCCACACGCGTCCGGACGCGCTCCTCCATCCCCACGGATCCCCACTTCGGGAGGAACGCGATGCACAACCGAAAGGGCCGGCTGACCCTGGCCGGCCTCCTCACCGCCCTGCTGCTCGCCCTGCCCCTCGGCACCGCAACCGCCGCGCCTGCCGCAGGACCGCAGGACGCGCAGCAGTCCGCCCCGGCCCCCACCGCGGCACTGGCGTCCAAGCGTCTCGACATCACCATGCAGGAGCAGCAGAAGACCAACTGGTGCTGGGCTGCCAGCGGCAACACCATCGCCACCTGGTTCGGCCGCAGCTACACCCAGAACCAGTTCTGCAACGCCGCCTTCAACCGCCAGCAGGGCTACGACTGCCCCAACAACCAGGCCACGCTGGGCAACGTGCAGACCGCCCTGAACTGGGCCGGCATCAGCTCCGGCTCGTACGTCAACGGCTGGCTGCGCTACACCACCGTCCAGAACGAGATCAACTACAACCGGCCCGTCGAGACCCGCATCCAGTGGTCCAACGGCGGCGGCCACATGCACGTCCTCTACGGCTACGACACCGCCAGCAACTGGGTGTACTGGGGCGACCCGTGGCCCTCCAGCTACCGCTACAACTGGGCCTCGCACGACTGGTACGTCAACAACAACACCTTCTCCTGGACCCACTCGCTCTACCGGATCGGGGCGTGACCGCGATGAACCACACGACCCCGAAGCGGCTGCGCGCCGCCGCCCTCGGCACCGCCCTCGCCGCCGCGGCCCTGCTCGGCCTCGCCCCCCAGGCCTCGGCCGCCGCCCCGCTGCCCCCGTCCGCCGACGCCGGCAGCCGGGCCGCGGCCCACGAGGCGGCGGCCGCGCCCGCCACCCTCGCCACCCTGTCCCGGTTCTTCTCCCGCGAGGGCCGGGTCTCCCTGTCCGCCGCCAGGCCCCGCATCGAGGGCGCGGCCCTGCCCGTCCACTACCTCTCGCCCGAGTTCGTCGCGGGCAAGGCCGGCGCCCCGGTGGCCCGGCTGGAGTTCCTCGTCAGCAAGGCGGTCTCCTCCGACGGGCAGAGCGCGGCCCTGTGGACCGCGAAGACCCCGGCCGGCTGGCAGGTCGTGAACATCGCGAGCGGGGACGAGGAGTTCCGCTACACCGCGCAGGGCGCCCGCACGCTCCCCGGCGGCACCGTCTTCCGCGAGCCCCAGATCGACGCCTGGTACGTGGCCAAGGGCGGCCGGGTGCTCCCGCTCGACCAGGACGCCGTCCGCGCCGTCGGCGCCCGCGGCACCACCCTGGCCGCCTACCGCACCCGCGTGGCCAAGGCGTACGGGGACAAGCTGCCCGGCTCCGCCTACGCCAAGGCGGGCAAGGCCGGGGGCTACGCCCCCGCGGCGGCCGCACCCGCGGCCGGGGACGGCGGCCCGTCCGCGCCCCTGGCCGCCGGGACCGCCGCCGGCGCCCTGGCCCTCGGGGCGCTGGGCACCCTCGCGGTGCGCCGCGGCCGCCGGGCCGCCGCCGCCCGCGCGTAACCGCACCGCACCACCGCACCACCGGCACCGCACCACCCCGCACGCCGCGGCACGGCAGCCGGGCCCGGACAACGGGCCCGGTTGTCGGCCCCCGCAAGTAGGGTGGATGCCATGGCCGACCCCTCCAGCTACCGCCCCAAGCCGGGACAGATCCCCGATTCCCCGGGGGTCTACCGGTTCCGCGACGAGCACCACCGGGTGATCTACGTCGGGAAGGCCAAGAGCCTGCGCCAGCGCCTGGCCAACTACTTCCAGGACCTCGCCGGACTCCACCCCCGCACCGCCACCATGGTGACGACCGCGGCCTCCGTCGAGTGGACCGTGGTCTCCACCGAGGTCGAGGCCCTCCAGCTCGAGTACTCCTGGATCAAGGAGTTCGACCCCCGGTTCAACGTCAAGTACCGGGACGACAAGAGCTATCCCTCGCTGGCCGTGACGCTCAACGAGGAGTACCCCCGGGTCCAGGTCATGCGCGGCCCCAAGAAGAAGGGCGTGCGCTACTTCGGACCGTACGCGCACGCCTGGGCCATCCGCGAGACCGTGGACCTGATGCTCCGGGTCTTCCCCGTACGCACCTGCTCCGCCGGGGTGTTCAAGCGCTCCGCCCAGATCGGCCGGCCCTGCCTGCTCGGCTACATCGGCAAGTGCTCGGCCCCCTGCGTCGGCCGGATCAGCCCCGAGGAGCACCGCGAACTCGCCGAGGACTTCTGCGAGTTCATGGCCGGCCGCACCGGTGCCCACCTCACCCGGCTGGAGCGGGAGATGCACGAGGCGGCCGAGGAGATGGAGTACGAGAAGGCCGCCCGGCTGCGCGACGACATGGGGGCCCTGCGCCGCGCCATGGAGAAGAACGCGGTGGTCTTCGCCGACGCCACCGACGCCGACATCATCGCCCTCGCCGAGGACGAGCTCGAAGCCGCCGTCCAGATCTTCCACGTCCGCGGCGGCCGGGTGCGCGGCCAGCGCGGCTGGGTCACCGACAAGGTCGAGGCCGTGGACACCGCCGGCCTCGTCGAGCACGCCATCCAGCAGCTGTACGGCGAGGAGCAGGGCGAGGGCGTCCCCAAGGAGGTCCTCGTGCCCGCGCTCCCCGAGGACCCGGCGGCCGTCGCCGAGTGGCTCGGGCAGCACCGCGGCTCCCAGGTCAGCCTGCGCGTCCCCCAGCGGGGGGACAAGAAGGACCTGATGGAGACGGTGCGGCGGAACGCGCAGCAGTCCCTCGCCCTCCACAAGACCAAGCGCGCCTCCGACCTCACCACCCGCTCCCGGGCCCTGGAGGAGATCGCCGAGGCCCTCGGCCTCGACAGCGCGCCCCTGCGGATCGAGTGCTTCGACATCTCCCACCTCCAGGGCGAGGACGTCGTCGCCTCCATGGTCGTCTTCGAGGACGGGCTGGCCCGCAAGGGCGAGTACCGGCGCTTCCAGGTCAAGGGCCGGGTCGGCGACACCCAGGTCTGGCACGGCGAGGGGCAGGACGACGTCCGCTCCATGCACGAGGTGGTCTCGCGCCGCTTCCGCCGCTACCTCCAGGAGAAGCTGAAGACGGGGGAGTGGACCGCGGAGGACGGCGCGGACGAGGACGCCGAGGGCACGCGCGGAAGCGACGACGGCCGCCCCCGCCGCTTCGCCTACCCGCCCCAGCTGGTCGTCGTCGACGGCGGCCGCCCGCAGGTCGCGGCCGCCCAGCGGGCCCTCGACGAGCTGGGCATCACCGACGTGGCGGTCTGCGGCCTCGCCAAGCGGCTGGAAGAGGTCTGGCTGCCCGGCGAGGAGGACCCCGTCGTGCTCCCCCGCACCAGCGAGGGCCTCTACCTCCTCCAGCGGGTCCGTGACGAGGCCCACAGGTTCGCCATCCAGTACCAGCGCAACAAGCGCGGCAAGCGCATCAAGGCCAGCCCCCTCGACGCCGTGCCGGGGCTGGGGGAGACCCGCAAGCAGGCCCTGGTCAAACACTTCGGTTCGGTGAAGCGGCTCCGGCAGGCGACAATCGACCAGATCTGCGAGGTGCCGGGGATAGGCCGCAAGACGGCCGAGACCGTTGCCGCGGCCCTCGCCCAGGCGGCCCCCGCGGCTCCTGCCGTCAACACGGCGACAGGAGAGATCATTGAGGACGAGGCCCCCGCGCCCGCGGGGAGCCCGACCGACCGGGGGAGCCAGCCATGACCGAGCAGGACCGAACAGCGCACGACCGAGACGGAGCACAGGTGAGTACGGGCACGAGCGTGGAGGCCGGCGAGGCCATCCCCGAACTGGTGATCATCTCCGGCATGTCCGGCGCCGGCCGCAGCACGGCCGCGAAGTGCCTGGAGGACCTCGGCTGGTTCGTCGTGGACAACCTCCCCCCGGCGCTGATCCCCACCATGGTGGAGCTGGGCGCCCGCTCCCAGGGCAACGTGGCGCGCATCGCCGTCGTCGTGGACGTGCGCGGCCGCCGCTTCTTCGACAACCTCCGCGAGTCCCTCGCCGACCTCGACACCCGCGGGGTCACCCGGCGCATCGTCTTCCTGGAGTCCTCCGACGAGGCGCTGGTGCGCCGCTTCGAGTCGGTCCGCCGGCCGCACCCCCTCCAGGGCGACGGCCGCATCGTCGACGGCATCGCCGCCGAGCGCGACCTGCTGCGCGAGCTGCGCGGGGACGCCGACCTGGTGATCGACACCTCCAGCCTGAACGTGCACGAGCTGCGCGCGAAGATGGACGCCCAGTTCGCGGGCGACGAGGAGCCCGAGCTGCGGGCCACCGTCATGTCCTTCGGCTACAAGTACGGCCTGCCCGTCGACGCCGACCTCGTCGTGGACTGCCGGTTCATCCCCAACCCGCACTGGGTCCCGGAGCTGCGCCCCTTCACCGGCCTCAACCAGGAGGTCTCGGACTACGTCTTCGACCAGCCCGGCTCCAAGGAGTTCCTGGACCGCTACACCGAGCTCCTCCAGCTGATCGCCGCGGGCTACCGCCGCGAGGGCAAGCGGTACGTGACCATCGCGGTCGGCTGCACCGGCGGCAAGCACCGCAGCGTGGCCATGTCCGAGAAGCTCGCCGCCCGCCTCGCCTCCGAGGGAGTCGAGACCGTCGTCGTACACCGGGACATGGGGCGCGAGTGACCGGCAGGAGCCTGCGGCTGCGCCGCCTGCGCCGGCTCGCCCCGGGGCGCGACGAGAGCGCGCCCCGGGCCGCCCGCCGGCGCGGCGCCCAGCCCAAGGTCGTCGCCCTCGGCGGCGGCATGGGCCTGTCGGCGTCCCTCGCCGCCCTGCGGCGGATCACCGGCGACCTGACCGCCGTGGTCACGGTCGCCGACGACGGCGGCTCCAGCGGCCGGCTCCGCGAGGAGCTGGGCGTGCTGCCCCCGGGCGACCTCCGCAAGGCGCTGGCCGCCCTGTGCGGGGACGACGACTGGGGGCAGACCTGGGCCCGGGTCATCCAGCACCGCTTCGCCAGCAAGGGCGAGATGCACGGCCACGCCGTGGGCAACCTGCTGATCGTGGCCCTCTGGGAGCAGCTCGGGGACCACGTCAGCGCCCTCGACCTGGTCGGCAGGCTGCTGGGCGCCCAGGGCCGGGTGCTGCCGATGTCGGCCGTCCCCCTGGAGCTCCAGGCGCTGGTGCGCGGGCACGACCCGGCCCGCCCGGACGACGTGGACACCGTCCGGGGGCAGGCCACGGTGGCCCTGACCCCCGGCGAGGTGCAGTCCGTCCACCTGGTGCCGCACGACCCGCCGGCCGTGCCGGAGGCCGTCGAGGCGGTGCTCGACGCCGACTGGGTGGTGCTCGGCCCGGGCTCCTGGTTCTCCTCGGTCATCCCCCACCTGCTGGTGCCCGAGCTGCTCGACGCGCTCGTCGAGACCAAGGCCCGTCGGGTGCTGTCGCTGAACCTGGCGCCCCAGCCCGGGGAAACCGACGGGTTCTCTCCGCAGCGTCATTTGGAGGTTTTGGCCCGACACGCCCCTAAACTCGCCCTGGACGTGGTGCTGGCCGACGAGGCCGCCGTGCCCGACCGCGAGTCCCTCGCCGACGCCGCCAAGCGGTTCGGTGCCGCGGTCGAGCTGGCGCCCGTGGCCAGGAAGGACGGCTCTCCGAAGCACGACCCGGAGCTGCTGGCCGCCGCGTACGACCGTATTTTTCGGATGCATGGAAGGATCGGCCCATGGCGATGACGGCAGCGGTGAAGGATGAGATCTCCCGGCTCCCCGTCACCCGGACCTGCTGCAGGAAGGCGGAGGTCTCGGCGATCCTGCGGTTTGCGGGCGGTCTGCACCTCGTGAGCGGCCGGATCGTGATCGAGGCGGAGCTGGACACCGGGATCGCCGCCCGCCGGCTCCGCAAGGACATCCTGGAGATCTTCGGCCATTCCTCGGACCTCGTCGTCATGGCCCCCGGCGGGCTGCGCCGCGGCAGCCGGTACGTGGTCCGCGTGGTGGCGGGCGGGGACCAGCTGGCCCGCCAGACGGGACTGGTGGACGGCCGCGGCCGCCCGATCCGCGGCCTGCCCCCGCAGGTCGTCTCCGGGGCCACCTGCGATGCCGAGGCGGCCTGGCGCGGCGCCTTCCTCGCCCACGGCTCGCTCACCGAGCCCGGCCGGTCCTCCTCGCTGGAGGTCACCTGCCCGGGACCCGAGGCAGCCCTCGCCCTGGTCGGCGCCGCCCGCCGGCTCTCCATCGCCGCCAAGGCCCGCGAGGTCCGCGGGGTGGACCGGGTCGTGGTCCGCGACGGCGACGCCATCGGGGCCCTGCTCACCCGCCTCGGCGCCCACGAGTCGGTGCTGGCCTGGGAGGAGCGGCGGATGCGCCGCGAGGTCCGCGCCACCGCCAACCGCCTCGCCAACTTCGACGACGCGAACCTGCGCCGCTCCGCCCGCGCGGCCGTGGCCGCCGGCGCGCGCGTGCAGCGGGCCCTGGAGATCCTCGGCGAGGAGGTGCCCGAGCACCTCGCCGCGGCGGGCCGGCTCCGCATGGAGCACAAGCAGGCCTCCCTGGAGGAGCTGGGCGCCCTGGCCGACCCGCCGCTCACCAAGGACGCCGTGGCCGGCCGGATCCGCCGGCTGCTCGCCATGGCCGACAAGCGGGCCCAGGACCTCGGCATCCCCGGCACCGAGTCGAACCTGACCGAGGAGATGGCCGACAACCTGGCCGGCTGACCGGAGCCCCGCCCGGTCCCGCCGCCCGCCACCCGCATCCGGAAGGGGTCTGCGCACGCCCGTGCAGGCCCCTTCCGGCGTGTTCCCGTCGTCTTCCGGCCGCCGTATTGACATGGTCATGTGGGGTCGTGAGCCTTACGACCATCCACGTTCGTGGCACACAACGCCCAGGGGGGCACATGAGGCACCGCGCGAGATCGATCCTCGCCGCCAGCGCACTCGTCCTCGGCACGATGGCCGCCGTACCGGTGGCCCAGGCCCAGCCCGGCGGTGGCCGCTCGGGCCCGGCCGCCGACGAAGTACGGGTCTACGACGCCGACATCACGCGGGATCAGGTCCCGCTCGTCCTCGCCGCCGGACAGGACGGGCACGAACTCGCCGAGCGCGCCCCCGCCAAGGGCACCGCCAGGGTCGAGCTCTTCCTCACCGGAGCCCAGGCCCGGGCGCTCGCCGCCCAGGGGGTCAGGCTGGCCGAGCGCAAGGTACCGGCCGCCGCCGAGGCCCGCGCCCGCGCGGCCGGGGACGGGGTCTTCCGCCCGTACGGCGGGGCCGGCGGCCTCAAGGAGGAGATCGTCCGCACCGCCCGGGCCAACCCCGGCCTGGCCAAGGTCGTCTCCATCGGCAAGACCGTCCGGGGCCAGGACATCCTCGCCCTCAAGGTCACCCGCAACGCCCGCACGACCAAGGACGGCTCCCGGCCGTCCGTGCTCTACATGTCCAACCAGCACGCCCGCGAGTGGATCACCCCGGAGATGACCCGGCGGCTGATGCACCACGTCCTCGACGGCTACGGCAAGGACCGGCGCATCACCCGGCTGGTCAACACCACCGAGATGTGGTTCCTGCTCTCCGCCAACCCGGACGGCTACGACTACACCCACGCCCCCGACGGCGAGCGGCTCTGGCGCAAGAACATGCGGGACAACGACGGGGACGGCCGGCACACCGCCTCCGACGGGGTCGACCTCAACCGCAACTTCGCCTACAAGTGGGGCTACGACAACGAGGGTTCCTCGCCCAGCCCGTTCAGCGAGACCTACCGCGGCAAGGGCCCCAACTCGGAGCCCGAGACCGTCGCCCTCGACCGCTTCGAGCGCCGCATCGGCTTCGAGTACGGGATCAACTACCACTCGGCCGCCGAGCTCATCCTCTACGGCGTGGGCTGGCAGGTCGCCACCCCCACCCCCGACGACGTGGTCTACAAGGCCCTCGCCGGCACCCCCGAGAAGCCCGCCGTCCCCGGCTACCACCCGCAGGTCTCCTCCGAGCTGTACACCACCAACGGCGAGGCCGACGGGCACGCGGCCAACGTCAACGGCGTCATGATGTTCACGCCGGAGATGACCACCTGCCAGACGGCCTCCGCGATCGACCCGAACGACGCCTGGAAGCCCGAGGACTGCCGGTCCGGCTTCAACTTCCCGGACGACGAGAAGCTCATCCAGGGCGAGTTCGCCAAGAACATCCCCTTCGCGCTGTCGGTCGCCGAGACCGCCGCGCACCCCGACCGGCCCTCCTCCTCGGTGGGCATGACCGCGGCCGAGTTCACGCCCGACGCGTTCACCGTCTCCCAGGCCCGCGGGGCCGCCCAGCCGGTCGCCGTCACCGCCCGCAAGGCGCTGCGCGACAAGAAGCTCAACTACCGCGTCAACGGCGGCCGTACGCACCGCAAGCCGCTCAAGGCCTGGCAGGGCGGCGAGGTCTACGGCGGGCTGGACAACCTCTGGTACGACCAGTACCGGGCCACCGTCGAGGGCGCCCGGCCGGGTGACAGGGTCGAGGTCTGGTACACCGGCCGGACCGCCGGCCGGACCGTCACGAGCAGCCGCTTCTCCTACACCGTGGCCGCCCGCCCGCGCGCGGACGTCCTCGTGGTCGCCGAGGAGGGCGCACCCGCCAAGCACGCCCGGGCCTACGTGGACGCCCTGCGCGCCAACGGCCGTACCGCCGTGGTCTGGGACGTGGCCGCGCAGGGCGCTCCGCACGCCCTCGGGGTGCTGTCCCACTTCCGCACCGTCGTCCACTACACGGGAGCCCAGGCCCCCGGCGGCGCCACTCAGCTCGCCCTGCGCGACTACCTGAACGAGGGCGGCAAGCTGATCGAGGCGGGCGAGCTCGCCGGCGGCCGGGCCCAGGTCGGCCCCGCGCTGACCGACGACTTCAGCCAGTACTGGCTGGGCGCCTTCGGCCGCGCCAACGCCCGCGGGGCCACCGGCTTCTCCGGGGCCGGCGCCCTCGCCGGGTCGCACGGCCCGGTCGGCGACGCCGAGGGGAACCCGCTCAACGCCCCCGGTGCGTACACGGTCACCTCCGACAGCCTCCCCGCCGCGCAGTTCCCGCAGTTCCGCAGCGCCCAGGCGGGCAGCTACGACGGAGTGGTCAACCCGTACGCCCCGCCGGCCGGCTCGTGGATGGCCGCGGCCACCCACGAGGACGACGCCTGGCGGCGGCTGGTCCGCACGGTCGACCTGACCGGGGTCACCGCCGCCGACCGGCCGCAGCTGAAGTTCGCGCTCAACTGGAACACCGAGCCGGGCTACGACCACGCGGTCCTGGAGGCCCACACCGCCGGGGCCGAGGACTGGACCACCCTGCCCGAGGCCTCCGGCCTCACCTCCCCGGCCGTGCCGGCGGAGTGCGAGGCGGGCTTCTTCCTGAACGGCCACCCCTTCCTGGGCCACTACCTGACCCTGGGCGCCGGCGGCTGCACCGCCACCGGCACCACCGGCGCGTGGCACAGCTTCACCGGATCTTCCAACGGCTGGAAGGAGGCCGGCTTCGACCTGAGCGCGTACGCGGGCAAGAAGGTCGAGGTCTCCCTCTCCTACGTCTCCGACCCGGGCACGGGCGGCCGCGGACTCTTCGCGGACCAGGCCAGGCTCGTCGTCGGCGGTGCCGAGCGCGAGAACGAGGGCTTCGAAACCTCCCTGGGGAGCTGGACCGCCCAGGGGGCACCTGCCGGAAGTCCGGAGGTTCCGGGACATTGGTCCCGCTCCGGCGAGCTGTTCAAGTCCTTCGCCTCGGTCACAACGCGTGACACGGTCCTCCTCGGCTTCGGGCTGGAGCACCTGCCCGCCGCCGCGGACCGCTCGGTGCTCATCGGAAAGGCGCTCCGCTCGCTCCGCCGCTGACTCTGCGTGACAGGGGCCGAAGTCCCGGGGGCCTGTGCCGAGGCACGTGGTGCAGGGCCCCGGGGCCGTCCTGGCACGCAGTCCGGTGAGTGTCAGGCAGCGCTCGATGTCACTCAACGCCTCACGGAGAGGTAGGGTCGTAAGCGGTCGGGGACATCCCATACAGCTCGCCGGCGGACAGGCCGGCGCACATACGAGGAGATCGGTTCGTGACGATCCGCGTAGGTATCAACGGTTTCGGCCGTATCGGGCGCAACTACTTCCGGGCGATCCTGGAGCAGGGGGCGGACATCGAGGTCGTGGGTGTCAACGACCTGACGGACAACGCCACCCTGGTCCACCTTCTCAAGTACGACAGCATCCTCGGCCGTCTGAAGCAGGACGTCAGCCACACCGACGACACGATCACCGTCGGCGGCAACACCTTCAAGACGTTCGCCGAGCGCGACCCCGCCAACCTCCCCTGGGGGGAGCTGGGTGCCGACATCGTCATCGAGTCCACCGGCATCTTCACGAAGAAGGCCGACGCGGCCAAGCACATCGCCGCGGGCGCGAAGAAGGTCCTCATCTCGGCTCCGGCCAAGGACGAGGACATCACCATCGTGATGGGCGTCAACCAGGACAAGTACGACGCGGCCAGCCACCACGTCATCTCCAACGCCTCCTGCACCACCAACTGCGTGGCGCCGATGGCCAAGGTCCTCGACGAGAACTTCGGCATCGTCAAGGGCATGATGACGACGGTCCACGCGTACACGAACGACCAGCGCATCCTGGACTTCCCGCACTCGGACCTGCGCCGCGCCCGCGCCGCCGCCGAGAACATCATCCCGACCTCCACCGGTGCCGCCAAGGCCACCGCGCTGGTGCTCCCGCAGCTCAAGGGCAAGCTGGACGGCATCGCCATGCGCGTCCCGGTCCCGACCGGCTCGGTCACCGACCTCGTCCTGGAGCTCGACCGCGAGGTCACCAAGGACGAGATCAACGCAGCTTTCCAGAAGGCCGCAGAGGGCCAGCTCAAGGGCATCCTCGACTACACCGAGGACGCGATCGTCTCTTCCGACATCGTGAACTGGCCGGCCTCCTGCACCTTCGACTCCTCCCTGACCATGGTTCAGGGCAAGCAGGTCAAGGTTGTCGGCTGGTACGACAACGAGTGGGGCTACTCCAACCGCCTCGTCGACCTCACCGTCTTCGTCGGCGGCCGGCTCTAGTCAGCAGGGCAGGCACCACGATGTAAGCGAAGGGCTCGGGCGGCGCAACGGTGCGCCGCACGGGCCCTGTTGCTTGCCACTCACCAGTCGCCCACCGGGTGAAGGTCAACAAAGGAGTCAGAACAGCACAATGAAGACGATCGACGAACTTCTCGCCGAAGGCGTCGCGGGGAAGCGTGTCTTCGTCCGCGCCGACCTCAACGTGCCGCTCGCCGACGGCAAGATCACGGACGACGGCCGCATCCGCGCCGTCCAGCCGACCATCGCGAAGCTGGCCGAGGCCGGTGCCCGCGTGATCGTCGCCTCCCACCTCGGCCGCCCGAAGGGCGCGCCGGACCCGGCCTTCTCGCTCGCCCCGGCCGCCCTGCGCCTCGGTGAACTCCTGGGCCGGGACGTCGCGTTCGCGACCGACACCATCGGCGCCTCCGCCAAGGAGACCGTCGCCGCCCTCGCCGACGGCGGGGTCGCGGTCATCGAGAACCTGCGCTTCAACGCCGGCGAGACCTCGAAGGACGACGCCGAGCGCGGCGCCTTCGCGGACCAGCTGGCCGAGCTCGCCGACCTCTACGTCGGCGACGGCTTCGGTGCCGTGCACCGCAAGCACGCCTCGGTCTTCGACCTCCCGGCGCGCCTGCCGCACGCGGCCGGCTACCTCATCGCCACCGAGGTCGGCGTCCTGAAGAAGCTCACGGACGAGGTGCAGCGGCCGTACGTGGTCGTCCTCGGCGGCGCCAAGGTCTCCGACAAGCTCGCCGTCATCGACGAGCTGCTCGGCAAGGCCGACCGGATCCTGATCGGCGGCGGCATGGCGTACACCTTCCTCAAGGCCAAGGGCCACGAGGTCGGCATCTCCCTGCTCCAGGAAGACCAGATCCCGGCCGTCCTGGAGTACATGGAGCGCGCCGAGAAGACCGGCGTCGAGCTGGTCCTCCCGGTGGACGTCCTGGTCTCCACGGACTTCCCCGACCTCAAGGGCAAGACCCCGGCCGTCTTCGAGACCGTCGACGCGGACAAGATCCCCGCCGACAAGGAGGGCCTGGACATCGGCCCGAAGACGCGCGAGCTCTACGCGTCCAAGATCGCCGACGCCGCCACCGTCTTCTGGAACGGCCCGGTCGGCGTCTTCGAGCACCCCGACTACGCCGGCGGCACCACCGCCGTCGCCCAGGCCCTGCTCGACAGCAGCGCCTTCACCGTGGTCGGCGGCGGCGACTCCGCCGCGGCCGTGCGCACCCTCGGCTTCGACGAGAACGCGTTCGGACACATCTCCACCGGCGGCGGCGCGAGCCTCGAGTACCTCGAGGGCAAGACGCTCCCCGGCATCGCAGCACTGGAAGGCTGAACCGTGAGTGACCGTACCCCGCTGATGGCGGGCAACTGGAAGATGAACCTCAACCACCTCGAGGCCATCGCGCACGTCCAGAAGCTCGCCTTCGCCCTCGCCGACAAGGACTACGACGCGACCGAGGTCGCGGTCCTGCCGCCCTTCACCGACCTCCGCTCGGTCCAGACCCTGGTCGACGGCGACAAGCTGAAGATCAAGTACGGCGCCCAGGACATCTCGGCGCACGACGCCGGCGCCTACACCGGCGAGATCTCCGGCCTGATGCTGTCCAAGCTGAAGTGCACGTACGTGGCCATCGGCCACAGCGAGCGCCGCCAGTACCACGGCGAGACCGACGAGCTGTGCAACGCCAAGGTCAAGGCCGCCTTCAAGCACGGGATCACCCCGATCCTGTGCGTGGGGGAGGGCCTCGACGTCCGCAAGGCGGGCAACCAGGTCGCGCACACCCTCGCGCAGGTCGACGGCGGCCTCAAGGACGTCCCGGCAGAGCAGGTCGAGTCCATCGTGATCGCGTACGAGCCGGTGTGGGCCATCGGCACCGGCGAGGTCGCCACCCCCGAGGACGCCCAGGAGGTCTGCGGGGCCATCCGAGGCCGCCTGGCCGAGCTGTACTCCCAGGAGCTGGCCGACAAGGTCCGCATCCAGTACGGCGGCTCCGTGAAGGCGAACAACATCGCCGCGATCATGGCGCAGCCCGACGTGGACGGCGCCCTCGTCGGCGGCGCGGCCCTGGACGCGGACGAGTTCGTCAAGATCGTCCGCTTCCGCGACCAGTGAGAGTTGCAGTGAGTAGGCGGTAGGACGGATCCGTCGTACCCTTGCGGGGGCCGGTGGCTGATGCAGCCCGCCGGTCCCCGCTTCGATTCCAGGAAAGTCCCGGAAATCCCGGAAAGCCCAGGAAAGTAGGATCCAGCCGTGATTATGGGGTTCTCGATCGCCCTGATCGTCTTCAGCCTGCTGCTGATGCTGCTGGTGCTGATGCACAAGGGCAAGGGCGGCGGTCTCTCGGACATGTTCGGCGGCGGCATGCAGTCGTCCGTGGGCGGCTCCTCCGTCGCGGAGCGCAACCTCGACCGCATGACCGTCGTGATCGGTCTGCTGTGGTTCGCGTGCATCGTCGCGCTCGGCCTGCTGATGAAGCTGGACAGCTGACCGTTCTCCGGTACGGCCGGGCCCGCCCGGCCTAGAATGGCGCTCGGGCGCCACGCGTTGGGTCTTACGTAGACTTGGGCGCCCGCGACGGAGGAATTCCACTCTCGCTTCGCGGCACCATCACGCAGGGAGTTACGACCGTGGCAAGTGGCAACGCGATCCGTGGCAGTCGGGTCGGAGCGGGGCCGATGGGCGAGGCGGAGCGCGGCGAGTCCGCGCCGCGTCTGCGCATCTCCTTCTGGTGCTCCAACGGGCACGAGACCCAGCCGAGCTTCGCCAGCGACGCGCAGGTCCCGGACACCTGGGACTGCCCGCGCTGCGGGTTCCCGGCCGGACAGGACCGGGACAACCCCCCTGCGCCCCCGCGCACCGAGCCGTACAAGACCCACCTCGCCTACGTCCGGGAGCGGCGCACCGACGCCGACGGAGAGGCGATTCTGGCCGAGGCCCTCGCCAAGCTCCGCGGCGAGATCTGAGCCGGCACATGCGACCAAGGGCCCGGCCCGCAGGGACTTCTCCTGCGGGCCGGGCCCCTTTGTGTGCAGCGTGCCGCTCCTGATCCTTTAGGTTGGAGCACGGCGGGGCACAACAGGACGGGAAGAAGTGTGATGTCCGAGATGAATGCAGGCGGCAGCCGTACGAGGCTCAACCGGACCCCCGAGTGGGCGGCCCTGGCCAAGCACCGCGAGCAACTGGGCGGGACGCACCTGCGGGAGCTGTTCGCGGCCGATCCGGCCCGCGGCTCCTCGTACACGCTCCAGGTCGGCGATCTGCACATCGACTACTCCAAGCACCTGGTGACCGACGAGACGCTCGCGCTGCTGCGGGACCTGGCGGCGGCCACGGGCGTGGCGGAGCTCCGCGAGGCCATGTTCCGCGGAGAGAAGATCAACACCACCGAGGACCGCGCGGTGCTGCACACCGCGCTGCGGGCCCCGGCGGACGCCCGGATCGAGGTGGACGGCACCGACGTGGTGCCCGAGGTGCACGCGGTCCTCGACAAGATGGCCGCCTTCGCCGACCGGGTGCGCTCGGGGGAGTGGACCGGCCACACCGGGCGCCGGATCCGCACCGTCGTCAACATCGGCATCGGCGGCTCCGACCTCGGTCCGGCGATGGCCTACGAGGCCCTGCGCTCCTTCACGGACCGCGACCTGACGGTCCGTTTCGTGTCCAACGTGGACGGCGCCGACCTGCACGAGGCGCTCCGGGACCTGGACCCCGCCGAGACGCTGTTCGTCATCGCCTCGAAGACCTTCACCACCATCGAGACCATCACCAACGCCACTTCGGCGCGCGGCTGGCTGCTGGAGGGGCTCGGCGGGGACACCGCGGCGGTCGCCAAGCACTTCGTGGCCCTGTCCACGAACGCCGAGAAGGTCGCCGAGTTCGGCATCGACACGGCCAACATGTTCGAGTTCTGGGACTGGGTCGGTGGCCGCTACTCGTACGACTCCGCCATCGGCCTGTCCCTCATGACCGCGATCGGCCCGGACCGCTTCCGCGAGATGCTCGCCGGGTTCCGCCTGGTCGACGAGCACTTCCGCACCGCCCCCGCGGAGGCCAACGCCCCGCTGCTGCTGGGCCTGCTGGGGATCTGGTACGGAGCCTTCTTCGACGCCCAGTCCCACGCGGTGCTGCCGTACAGCCACTACCTCTCGAAGTTCACCGCGTACCTCCAGCAGCTGGACATGGAGTCCAACGGCAAGTCCGTGGACCGGGACGGCAATCCGGTGGACTGGCAGACCGGGCCCGTCGTCTGGGGCACCCCGGGCACCAACGGGCAGCACGCGTACTACCAGTTGATCCACCAGGGCACGAAGACGATCCCGGCGGACTTCATCGGGTTCGCGCGGCCGGTGGAAGGGCTCTCGCCGGCCCTGGCGGCCCAGCACGACCTGCTGATGGCCAACTTCTTCGCCCAGACGCAGGCGCTGGCCTTCGGCAAGACCCCGGAGGAGGTGCGGGCGGAGGGCGTGCCGGAGGAGCTCGTCCCGCACAAGACCTTCCGCGGCAACCACCCCACGACGACCGTGCTCGCCTCGGAGCTCACGCCGTCGGTGCTGGGGCAGCTGATCGCGCTCTACGAGCACAAGGTGTTCGTGCAGGGGGCGGTCTGGAACATCGACTCCTTCGACCAGTGGGGGGTCGAGCTGGGCAAGGTCCTGGCCAAGCGGGTGGAGCCGGCGCTGACCCAGGGCACGTCGGTGCCCGGCCTCGACCCGTCCAGCGTGGCGCTGGTTGCGAAGTACCGGGAGCTGCGCGGCCGAGCGTGACCCCGCGGGGGCGGGGCTCGGTTCCGCCCCGCCGGGGATGCCGAAGGGCCCCGCTCTCGGAGGAGAGCGGGGCCCTTCGGCGCACGGAGACGGCGTTACGCCGAAGCCGGCGGATACAGCTGGGGCGGCAGCTTGGCGGCAGCCGCCCGGTCCAGCAGCCACAGCGTCCGGTTCTGCCCGTACGCCCCCGCCGCCGGCGCCGCGTACTCCCCGGCTCCGCCGAGCGCGATCGCGACCGCGCCCGCCTTGTCCTCGCCGGCCGCGAGCAGCCACACCTCGCGGGCCGCCCGGATCGCCGGGAGGGTCAGCGAGATGCGCGTGGGCGGCGGCTTCGGTGCGCCGTGCACGCCGATGACGGTGAGCTCGGTCTCCCGCACCCCCGGGTGCTCCGGGAACAGCGAGGCCACGTGCGTGTCCGGGCCCACGCCCAGCATCAGCACGTCGAACCGCGGCACCGGGCCGTGGTCCTCGGGCCCGGCGGCGGCCGCCAGCTCGTCCGCGTAGGCGGCCGCGGCCGCGTCCACGTCCGCCCCGTACGGGCCGTCCAGCGCGGGCATCACGTGCACCCGGGCCGGATCGACCGGCACCGCGTCCAGCAGGGCGGCGCGGGCCTGGGTGTGGTTGCGCTCGGGGTCGTCCGCGGCGAGGTACCGCTCGTCCCCCCACCACAGGTCCAGCCGGGACCAGTCCACGGCGTCCCGGGCGGGTGCCGCGGCGAGGGCCGCGAGCAGCCCGTTGCCGTTGCGCCCGCCGGTGAGCACGACCGAGGCCGAGCCGCGTGCGGCCTGGGCGTCCACGATCTTCGTGATCAGCCGGGCCGCGGCGGCCTGCGCCATCAGGTCCTTGTCGCGGTGGACGACGACCTGGGGAGTCGTCATGCTCACTTGGCGACCGCCTTCTTGGACGCGGGCTTGGCCGGCTTCCGGGCCGGGGCGGCGGCGGGAGCCGCAGCCGACCCGTCCGTACCGGAGTCCGCCTCGGCCGCTGCCGGAGCCTCGGGCTCGGTCCCGGCAGCGGCCCCGGCCGAAGCCGAAGCCGAAGCCGAAGCCGGAGCCGAAGCCGAAGCCGGAGCCGGAGCCGAAGCCGGAGCGGGAGCCGGCTCGGTCGACCTGGCCTGCGCGGCCAGCCGCTCCACGCCGAACTTCACCGAGGCCTCGTACGTGTTGTCCGGGTCCAGCCGGCGCAGCTCCTCCGCGAGCAGCTCCGCCGTGTCCCGGCGCTTGAGCGCCACCGCACGGTCCGGCTGCCCCGGCATGCTCAGGTTGGCCAGCGAACCGTCCGCACGGTCCAGCACGATCGCCCCGTCCGCCGACTCCAGGCGCACCGCGGTCAGGCCCGGCCCCTGGGACCGGGTCCGGCGCACGGGCACCTGCAGGCGGTCCGCCAGCCACATGGCCAGCAGCTCGCAGCTCGGGTTCTCGTCCTCGCCCTCGACGAGCGCCGAGGTGACCTGCACGGCCTGCTGGTCCAGCGCCGCGGCGAGCATCGAACGCCACGGGGTGATCCGGGTCCAGGACAGGTCCGTGTCCCCGGGCGCGTACGCGGCCGCCCGCGCGGAGAGCGCCCCGATGGGGTCCTCGGCCGCGTAGGTGTCCGTGATGCGCCGCTGCGCCAGCGCGCCCAGCGGGTCGCCCGCGAGGTCCGAGGGCGAGCCCTCCGGCCACCAGACCACCACGGGCGCGTCCGGCAGCAGGAGCGGCAGGACGACGGACTGGGCGTGGTTGACCAGCTCGCCGTGCAGCCGCAGGACAACCGTTTCGCCAGTGCCGGCGTCGGCGCCGACCCGCACCTCCGCGTCGAGGCGCGCGTCCCGCCGGCTGCGCGGGGTGCGGCTCACCCGCTTGATCACGACGATGATCCGCGAGGGGTGCTCGTGGGAGGCGTCGTTCGCCGACTTGAGCGCGTCGTACGCGTTCTCCTCGTCGGTGACGATCACCAGCGTGAGCACCATGCCGATCGCCGGAGTGCCGATGTCCCGGCGGGCCTGCACCAGGGCACTGTTGATCTTGCTGGAGGTGGTCTCCGTGAGGTCGATCTTCATGGCCGGCGCCAGCTCCGTCCGTCTCGTGCGAGCATCTCGTCCGCCTCGACCGGTCCCCAGGTGCCCGCCGGGTACTGCGCGGGCTTGCCGTGCTCGTCCCAGTACCGCTCGATCGGGTCGAGGATGTTCCAGCTGAGCTCGACCTCCTGGTGGCGCGGGAAGAGGTTCGCGTCGCCGAGGAGCACGTCGAGGATGAGCCGCTCGTAGGCCTCCGGGCTGGACTCCGTGAAGGACTCGCCGTACGCGAAGTCCATCGTCACGTCGCGCACCTCCATGGAGGTGCCCGGGACCTTGGAACCGAAGCGGACCGTGACGCCCTCGTCCGGCTGCACGCGGATGACCAGGGCGTTCTGCCCGAGCTCCTCGGTGGCGCCGGATTCGAAGGGCAGGTACGGGGCCCGCTTGAAGACGACCGCGATCTCGGTGACGCGGCGGCCCAGCCGCTTGCCGGTGCGCAGGTAGAACGGGACGCCCGCCCAGCGGCGGTTGTTGATCTCCAGGCGGATGGCGGCGTAGGTGTCGGTCTTCGAGTCCGGGTCGATGCCGTCCTCTTCGAGGTAGCCGACGACCTTCTCGCCGCCCTGCCACGCGGCCGAGTACTGGCCGCGCACCGTGTGCTTGCCCAAGTCCTCGGGGAGCTCGACGGCCGTGAGGACCTTGAGCTTCTCCGCCACGAGCGCCTTCGGGTGGAAGGAGCCGGGCTCCTCCATCGCGGTCAGGGCGAGCAGCTGGAGCAGGTGGTTCTGGATGACGTCGCGGGCCGCGCCGATGCCGTCGTAGTAGCCGGCCCGGCCGCCGATGCCGATGTCCTCGGCCATCGTGATCTGCACGTGGTCCACGTAGGACCGGTTCCAGATCGGCTCGAACATCGTGTTGGCGAAGCGGAGCGCCAGGATGTTCTGGACGGTCTCCTTGCCCAGGTAGTGGTCGATGCGGAAGACCTCGTCCCGGGGGAACACCTCGTGGACGATCTTGTTGAGCTCCTGGGCGCTCTCCAGGTCGTGCCCGAAGGGCTTCTCGATGACGGCGCGGCGCCAGGAGCCCTCCTTCTCGGCCAGCCCGTGCTTCTTGAGCTGCTGGACGACCTGGGGGAAGAACTTCGGCGGCACGGACAGGTAGAAGGCGAAGTTGCCGCCCGTTCCCTGCTGCTTGTCGAGCTCCTCGATCGTGGCCTTGAGCGTCTCGAACGCGGTGTCGTCGTCGAAGTCGCCCTGGACGAACCGGCAGCCCTGGACCAGCTGCTGCCAGACCTCCTCCCGGAACGGCGTACGGGAGTGCTGCTTGACCGCCTCGTACACCTCCTGGGCGAAGTCCTCGTGCTCCCATTCGCGGCGGGCGAAGCCGATGAGGGAGAAGCCCGGCGGAAGCAGACCCCGGTTCGCGAGGTCGTACACGGCGGGCATCAGCTTCTTGCGCGAGAGGTCGCCCGTAACGCCGAAAATGACCAGGCCGGACGGCCCCGCGATCCGCGGGAGCCGCCGGTCCTGTGCGTCACGAAGCGGGTTCGCTCCGTTTACAGACAAGGTGTTCAGGCCTCCGTGGGGGCGAGCCGCGACAGCTCCGCCTCGGTCGACTTCAGCAGGTCGTTCCAGGACGCCTCGAACTTCTCGACGCCCTCGTCCTCGAGCAGCTGAACGACATCGTCGTACGAGATGCCCAGCTTCGCGACCGCGTCCAGCTCGGCGCGGGACTGCTCGTAGGTGCCGCGCACGGTGTCACCGGTGACCTCGCCGTGGTCGGCGGTGGCCTCCAGGGTGCCCTCGGGCATGGTGTTGACGGTGCCGGGGGCGACCAGGTCCACCACGTACAGGGTGTCCTTGTACGCCGGGTCCTTGACGCCGGTCGAGGCCCACAGCGGACGCTGCTTGTTGGCCTGGGCGCGGTCCAGGGCGGCCCAGCGCTCGCTGCCGAAGACCTCCTCGTAGGCCTCGTAGGCCAGACGGGCGTTGGCGAGGGCCGCCTTGCCCTTGAGGGCCTTGGCCTCGTCGGTGCCGATGGCGTCGAGCCGCTTGTCGATCTCGGAGTCCACGCGGGACACGAAGAAGGAGGCGACCGAGTGGATCTTCGAGAGGTCCAGGCCGGCGGCCTTCGCCTTCTCCAGGCCCGCCAGGTAGGCGTCCATGACCTCGCGGTAGCGCTCCAGCGAGAAGATCAGCGTCACGTTGACGCTGATGCCCTTGCCGATGACCTCGGTGATCGCCGGCAGGCCGGCCTTGGTCGCCGGGATCTTGATGAGCGTGTTGGGGCGGTCCACCAGCCAGGCCAGCTGCTTGGCCTCGGCGATGGTCGCGGCGGTGTCGTGGGCCAGACGGGGGTCCACCTCGATGGAGACCCGGCCGTCCTGGCCGTCCGTCGCGTCGAACACCGGACGCAGGATGTCGGCGGCGTCGCGGACGTCCGCCGTCGTGATCATCCGGATGGCCTCGTCCACGGTGACCTTGCGGGCCGCCAGGTCGGCGAGCTGCTGGCCGTAGCCCTCGCCGCCGCTGATCGCCTTCTGGAAGATCGCCGGGTTGGTGGTCACGCCCACCACGTGCTGCTGGTCGATCAGCTCGGCGAGGTTGCCCGAGGTGATCCGCTTGCGGGACAGGTCGTCCAGCCAGATCGCCACGCCCTCGTCGGAGAGGCGCTTGAGTGCGTCTGTCATGAGAATTGCATCTCCTACTTGTTCTGGTACCGGAGTCAGCCTGCGGCGGCGGCCAGCGATTCCTTGGCGGCGGCGGTCACGGCCTCGGCGGTGAAGCCGAACTCCCGGAACAGCACCTTCGCGTCGGCCGAGGCACCGAAGTGCTCCAGCGAGACGATCCGGCCCGCGTCGCCCACGTAACGGTGCCAGGTCAGGCCGATGCCCGCCTCCACCGCCACCCGGGCCTTGACCGAAGGCGGCAGCACGCTGTCCTTGTACGCCTGGTCCTGCTCCTCGAACCACTCGACGGACGGCATCGAGACCACGCGGGCCGGGACGCCCTCGGCCTGCAGCGCCTCGCGCGCGGCCACCGCGAGCTGGACCTCGGAGCCGGTGCCGATGAGCACGACCTGCGCCGGGCCGCCCTCGGCCTCGAACAGCACGTAGCCGCCCTTGGCCGCGTCCTCGTTGCGCTCGTACGTCGGCACGCCCTGGCGGGTGAGGGCCAGGCCGTGCGGGGCGCCCTTGCCGAACACCTTCGTGTGGCGGCGCAGGATCTCGCGCCAGGCGATCGCGGTCTCGTTCGCGTCGGCCGGGCGGACCAGGTTCAGGCCCGGGATGGCGCGCAGCGAGGCCAGGTGCTCGACCGGCTGGTGGGTCGGGCCGTCCTCGCCGAGGCCGATGGAGTCGTGCGTCCACACGTAGGTCACCGGCAGGTGCATCAGGGCGGACAGGCGCACGGCGTTGCGCATGTAGTCGGAGAACACCAGGAAGGTGCCGCCGTAGATGCGGGTGTGGCCGTGCAGGGCGATGCCGTTCATGGCCGCGGCCATGGCGTGCTCGCGGATGCCGTAGTGGATGGTGCGGCCGTACGGGTCGGCCTCCGGCAGCGGGTTGCCCACCGGCAGGAACGAGCTGTTCTTGTCGATGGTGGTGTTGTTGGAGCCGGCCAGGTCGGCCGAGCCGCCCCACAGCTCCGGGATGACCGCGCCGAGGGCGGCGAGCACCTTGCCGGAGGCGGCGCGGGTGGCCACGCCGGTGCCGGTCTCGAAGACGGGGAGCTTGTCCTCCCAGCCCTCGGGCAGCTCGTTGGCCTGGATGCGGTCGAACGCGGCGGCGCGCTCGGGGTTGGCGGTGCGCCAGGCGGAGAAGTCCTTCTCCCACTCGGCCTTCGCCTCGCGGCCGCGGTCCAGGGCCTTGCGGGTGTGGGCGATGACCTCGTCGGAGACCTCGAAGGTCTGCTCCGGGTCGAAGCCGAGGACGCGCTTGGTGGCCGCGACCTCGTCGTCGCCGAGGGCGGAGCCGTGGGAGGCCTCGGTGCCCTGCGCGTGCGGGGCGGGCCACGCGATGATCGAGCGCATCGCGATGAAGGACGGGCGCTCGGTCTCGGCCTTGGCCGCGGCCAGGGCCTCGTACAGGGCCTTCGGGTCCAGGTCGCCGTTGGGCTGCTGGGCGACGCGCTGGACGTGCCAGCCGTACGCCTCGTAGCGCGCGAGGGTGTCCTCGGAGACGGCGGTCTCGGTGTCGCCCTCGATGGAGATGTGGTTGTCGTCCCACAGGAGCACGAGGTTGCCGAGCTTCTGGTGGCCGGCCAGGGAGGAGGCCTCGGCCGAGATGCCCTCCTGGAGGCAGCCGTCACCGGCGATCGCGTAGACCATGTGGTCGAACGGGGAGGTGCCCGGGGCCGCCTCGGGGTCGAACAGGCCGCGCTCGTAGCGGGCCGCCATCGCCATGCCCACCGCGTTGGCCACGCCCTGGCCCAGCGGGCCGGTGGTGGTCTCGACGCCGGCGGTGTGGCCGTACTCCGGGTGGCCGGGAGTCTTCGAGCCCCAGGTGCGGAACGCCTTCAGGTCGTCCAGCTCCAGCCCGAAGCCAGCCAGGTAGAGCTGGGTGTAGAGCGTGAGGGACGAGTGGCCCGCGGAGAGCACGAAACGGTCACGGCCGACCCACTCGGGGTCGGCCGGGTCGTGCCGCATCACCTTCTGGAAGAGGGTGTACGCGGCGGGGGCCAGGCTCATGGCCGTACCGGGGTGGCCGTTTCCGACCTTCTGGACCGCGTCCGCGGCCAGGATGCGCGCGGTGTCGACGGCCCGCTGGTCCAGTTCGGTCCACTCGAGCTCTGTGGTGGTCGGCTTGCTGCTCACCGTGGGTCAGGGCTCCTCTCCAGATGTCTGAGGCCGGTGACGAGCGGTACACCGGCGCGTTTCCGAGCCTACCCTCGCCGCGGCGTGCAGCTATTCGAGTGCCGGGCCGCGCGGCGTCCGGATATCGGTGACGCGGTTACGGCGCTCGGCCCAACACGACCCGACCCCCGCGCAGGGCGGTGTCAGGGCAACGTCTACAGTGGCGTGGTACGCGCAAGTCTTTACGGGGCATTCACGCCCGAAAGCTTGCTGGGAGTCTCTGTCAGGGGTGTGCGTGACGGCCGTCGAATCCCGTCCAGCGGGGGTGCTCGGGACGAGCCCCGGTCACCGTCCGTTCGGGGCCAGGATCATGGCTTTCGTGGCTTTGACCAAGCCGCGGATCATCGAACTTCTGCTGATCACCACAGTGCCGGTGATGTTCCTGGCCGAGCAGGGAGTGCCCTCGCTGTGGCTGGTGCTGGCCACCTGCTTCGGCGGCTACCTGTCCGCGGGCGGCGCCAACGCGCTCAACATGTACATCGACCGCGACATCGACGCGCTGATGGACCGCACCTCCCAGCGGCCGCTGGTCACCGGCATGGTGAGCCCGCGCGAGGCGCTGGTGTTCGGCATCACGCTCGGCGTGGTCTCGACGCTGTGGTTCGGACTGCTCGTCAACTGGCTGTCCGCCGGACTCGCCCTCGGAGCGCTCCTCTTCTACGTCGTCGTCTACACGATGCTGCTGAAGCGGCGCACCGCCCAGAACATCGTCTGGGGCGGCATCGCCGGCTGCATGCCGGTGCTCATCGGCTGGTCCTCGGTCAAGAACGAGGTCTCCTGGGCCGCCGTCATCCTCTTCCTCGTCATCTTCTTCTGGACCCCGCCGCACTACTGGCCGCTGTCCATGAAGGTGAAGGAGGACTACGCGCGGGTGGGCGTGCCGATGCTCCCCGTCGTGGCGGGCAACAAGGCCGTGGCCCGGCAGATCGTCCTCTACAGCTGGGTGATGGTGGCCGTGTCGCTGCTGCTCACCCCCCTGGGCTACACCGGCTGGTTCTACACCGCGGTCGCGCTGGTGTCGGGCGGCTGGTGGCTGTGGGAGGCGCACGCCCTGCAGGCGCGGGCCAAGGCCGGGGTCACCGGTGCGAAGCTCAAGGAGATGCGCCTCTTCCACTGGTCGATCACCTACGTGTCGCTGCTCTTCGTGGCGGTGGCCGTGGATCCCTTCCTCCGTTGATTACTCGCCGGTAGCATGCCGCTATGAGTTCTACGGTCGACACCAAGCAGGAGCGCACCGCGGCCAAGCTGGCCAAGCAGATCGGTGCGTTCGCCAAGCAGCACGGCGGCGCCGAGGGGCAGCTCGCGTACATCGGACAGATGGGCACCCGGATCGTCCTCGTCGGCGAGGACGGCGGCTGGGGCGACCTGGTCGCCCCCACCTACGCGGTGGCGCAGCAGGCCGCCGAGAAGGCCGGGCTCACCCTCCACGAGGAGTTCGACGGGGACTTCGCCGCCAAGGTGAAGACCGGCCCGTACGAGTGGAAGCGGATGGCCGGCATCCAGCTCGGCGGCGACAAGTAGGGACCGCCCGGCCCGCAGGGGCGGCGGGGGGCACGGCTCGGGCAACAGCACGAGCAACACCTGCCACCCGGCTCACCCGTTAGGACGTGTGGAAGCACGTCCTCCCCGGACCCCGTCCGGGGGGACCCCCACGTCCACAGCGGGAACCCGGATGATCGACACGCCGTCCCTGGTGGACCAGTACTGCCACGGGGTGCTCCGCACGGAGCTGGGCCTCGCCACCTTCGAGGCCCACCTGGCCCGGGCCGCCGGCCCGGCCGCCCCGGGCACCACCTTCTTCGACACCCAGACCGGCTTCGCCGTCCGGCGCTGGTGCCCGCCCCTGCTCGGCCTGGAGCCGCACTGCACCCCCGCGCGCTACCTGGCCCGGCGCCGGGAGCTCGGCGTGCTGGAATCGGGCCGCCGGCTGCTGCGCGGCTCCGGGATCTCCACCTACCTCGTGGACACCGGCCTGCCCGGAGACCTGACCGCCCCCCGGGAGCTGGCCGCGGCCGCCGGCGCCGAGGCCCACGAGATCGTCCGCCTCGAACAGCTCGCGGAACAGGTCGCGGACACCTCCGGCACCGCCGGCTCCTTCCTCGACAACCTCGACGGGGCCGTGCACACCGCCGCACGCACGGCCGTCGCCTTCACCTCGGTCACCGCCGCCGACGGGGCCCTCGCCTTCGCCCCCGCCCCGCCCGGCCCCGCCGAGGTCCGCGCGGCGGCCGGCCGCTGGCTGGCCCACCGCCCCAAGGGCGGCCCGGTCCGCGACCCGGTCCTGCTCAGGCACCTGCTGTGGAGCGCCGTGGCCGCGGGCCGCCCCCTCCAGCTGCACGCCGGGGCCGGGGACCCGCACCGGCGGCTCGACCGTACGGACCCCACCCTGCTCACCGACTTCGCGCGCGCCACCGCGGGCACCGGCACCGACCTGGTGCTGCTGCACGGCTATCCGTACCACCGGCAGGCCGCCCACCTCGCCGGGGCCTTCCCGCACGTCTACGCCGACCTCGGGCCCGCCCTCGCACACACCGGGGCCCGGGCCGCCGAGGTGCTCGCAGAACTCCTGGAGCTCGCCCCGTTCGGCAAGCTGCTGTTCTCCAGCGGCGGCCGGGCGCTGCCCGAACTGCACGTGGTGGGGGCCCGGGTGTTCCGCGAGGCGCTGGCCCGGGTGCTGGGCGGCTGGGTGGCCGACGGGGCCTGGTCCCACCGGGACGCCGAACGCGTGGCCGCGATGATCGCCGCGGGCAACGCCCGGCGCGTCTACGGGCTGCACGGCTGAGCCCGCCCCCGGCGGGGCCGGGAGCGGGCTCGCAGCACGCGACGGGCGGTCAGACCCGGCTGAGCTCGGGGTCCCCCTGGGCCGGGATGCCGGCGGTGGCCACCGGGCGCTCCCGCAGGCTCAGCGCCACGCGGAGCACGGCGATCCACACCAGGCAGGAGCCGAGCATGTGCGCCGAGACCAGCGCCTCCGGCAGCTTCGTGAAGAACTGCACGTAGCCGATGCCGCCCTGGGCCACCAGCACGACCAGCAGGTCGCGGGCCCGGGCCCGGGTGTCGTCCGGGGCGTCCACCACCCGCAGCACCAGCCACATCGCCACCGCCAGCGCACACACCAGCCAGGCGGCGATTGCGTGCACGTGCGCGACGCCCTCCCAGTCGAACGGCATCCGCGGGACCTCGCTGCTGTCGCCCGCGTGCGGACCCGAACCCGTCACCACCGTGCCGGCGGCGATGAGCACGAACGTGGCCGCCAGCAGCGCCCAGGACAGCTTGCGCACCGGGCGCGGCACCCGCGGGCGCGGCTCGGCGTCCCCTTCGAGGGTGCGCTGCCAGGTGAGCGTGGTGACCGTGATCAGCGAAGTGGCCAGCAGGAAGTGGCCCGCCACGCTGTACGGGTTGAGCCCCGTCCACACGGTGATGCCGCCGAGCACGGCGTTGCCCATCACGATGAAGAACTGCGCCCAGCCCAGCCGGGTCAGCTGACGCCGCCACGGCTTCGACGCGCGCGCCGCGAGGATCGTCCAGCCGACCGCCGCGCACAGCACGTACGTCAGCATCCGGTTGCCGAACTCGATGGCCCCGTGGAAGCCCTGGGCGGGGGTCGCGAACAGGCTGTCGTCCGTGCACTTGGGCCAGGTGTCACAGCCCAGACCGGATCCGGTCAGCCGCACCGCGCCACCCGTGACGACGATGACCACGCTCATGACGACGGCGGCCATGGCGGCACGGCGGAGCGTCCGGGGTGTGGGCGTCCAGCGGTGCGCGAGGTATGCGAAGGGGTTCAACACGGGCCCTATCGTAGGCCGCCACTTGTGCAAACTTTCACGAGGGGGTGGGCTCGGCCCCGGTCCCGGGGGCGTACATCAGCCGGAAGCGGGAACCCGCCGGATCCCCCTCCTCGTGCCACCAGACGTGGATGCGCCAGTGCGCGGCCGGCCCCGGATGCGCCGGCGAAGCGGTGAACTCCCGTACCAGCTCGGCCCCCACGTCCTGCGCGGTCCGGTCCGTCACCTCCGCGGCGCTGTGCCAGGGATGCCCCTGTACGGCCCACAGCCCGCCGGGTCCGCGGACCTCCACCCGCCACACCGCCCGCCACGGGCGGGTGCGCAGGAAGCCGGCAACCGTGTCCGCATCGAGATGCAGCCGGGCCGCGATCTCCTCCGCCGCGGCCCCCTGGATGCGCGCCGCCACCGCCGCCTGCGGCAGCAGCCGCGGGGGCAGCAGCCCGTCCGCGCGCAGCCGGGCGAGGCTGTCGAAGGACAGGTAGCGCAGCCGCAGCTCCAGCTGCCGGTCCAGATGGGCGAGGGCCTCCTCGGCCTCCTCGGCCGCGTCGAGGGCGTCCTGCGCCTCCTCGGAGTCCGCCGGCTCCCCGCCACCCCCCGGACCCCCGGGCCGCGCGGCGAGCAGCGCGCGGAAGTCGTTCTCGGCGGCCACCGCCCAGGCCACCGCGTCGTGGGCGAGACCCAGTTCGGCGAGCCGGTCGGCCAGGAACACCTTCGCCTGGGCCAGCCCGCGCCGGTTGACGGGATCGGAGCCGTCCAGCCCGAGCCACACGGCGACCGCGGCGCGGGTCTGGTCCCGGGCGCGCTCGCCGGCCGCCCGCTCCATGGGGTCCGGCCCCTCCTCCCCGCTGGGACCCAGCGGGTGGCGCGGCAGCCGCCGCTCGTCGCTCAGCGGCCAGGCCAGCCACACCCCGTGGTTGATCAGCCCGCGGGCGTACCAGCGGGCGTACTCGGGGGCGTGCGGCGCGGCCTGCCGGGCATGGGCCAAGGCCTCCTCCATGGCGGCCAGCGCCCCGGCCCGGTCCCCGGCGGCGAAGCGGCGCGCGGCCAGGTCGCCCAGCCGCAGCCCCAGGCGCGCGGCGCACTCCGGATCCGGCCCGGCGCCCTGCCCGGCCGCCCGGCGCAGCGCCGTGATCAGCTCGTCCAGCAGCTGCGCCTGCTCGGCCGGCTCGGCGTACGCCTCACCCGACCTGATCCGCGCCCACTGCTCGTCCAGCCGCAGCGCGGTCTCCCGCTGCGCCATGGCTCCCCCTCGTCCCGCTGGTCCGGTGGCCGCCCCGGGCCGGTGCGGCGCCCCAGGTTACGGACGAGTACATGGTCGCGGGAAGGTCACTCCCAGCGGAAGAGCCTCGCCGCCGCGCCCAGGCCCAGGACCGACCATCCCGCGAGCACGGCCAGGTCGCCCCAGGGCATCCCGGAGCCGTCCCGCAGCACCTCGCGCAGCCCGCCCGACAGCGCCGAGACGGGCAGCAGGCCCAGCACGGACCGGAGGGCCTCCGGGAACTTCTCCAGCGGCACGATCACTCCGCCGCCGACCAGCAGCAGCAGGAACACCAGGTTGGCCGCGGCGAGGGTGACCTCCGCCTTGAGGGTGCCCGCCATCAGCAGGCCCAGTCCCGAGAAGGCGGCGGTGCCCAGGAGCACCAAGGCCGCCGCGGAGAGCGGGCTGCCGTGCGGGGACCAGCCCAGCCCGAAGGCGATCGCCGTCAGCAGGGCGATCTGGAGCACCTCGGTGAGCAGCACGGACAGGGTCTTGGAGACCATCAGCGCCCAGCGCGGCAGCGGGGAGGCCCCGAGGCGCTTGAGCACTCCGTAGCGCCGGTCGAAGCCGGTGGCGATGGCCTGCCCGGTGAAGGCGGTGGACATGACGGCCAGCGCCAGCACCCCGGGCGCGAGGAAGTCCACCGAGGGCCCGGCGCCCGTGTCCACGATGTCCACGGTGGAGAAGAGGACGAGCAGCAGGGCCGGGATGACCACGGTCAGGAGCAGCTGCTCGCCGTTGCGCAGCAGCATCCGCGTCTCCAGCGCGGTCTGCGCGGCGATCATGCGGGAGACGGGTGCCGCCCCCGGGCTCGGGGTGAACGTGCCGGCGCTCATCCGCGCAGCTCCTTGCCGGTCAGATCGAGAAAGACGTCTTCCAGGGTGTGCCGCTCGACCGAGAGGCCTTCCGGCATCACCCCGTGCTGGGCGCACCAGGAGGTGACGGTGGCCAGCAGCTGGGGGTCCACGCTGCCGGTGACCCGGTAGCTGCCGGGGCCGGTCTCGGCGGCCTCCGATCCGTCCGGCAGGGCCTTGAGCAGGGAGTCGAGGTCCAGGGCCGGGCGGCCGGTGAAGCGCAGGGTGTTCTCGGCCCCGCCGCGGCACAGGGCCTCCGGGGTGCCGTGGGCGATCACCCGGCCGGCGTCCACGATCGCGACCTCGTCGGCGAGCTGCTCGGCCTCGTCCATGTGGTGGGTGGTGAGGACCACGCCCACCCCGTCGGCGCGCAGCTCGCGCACCAGGTCCCAGGTGGCCCGGCGGGCCTGCGGGTCCAGGCCGGCGGTGGGCTCGTCGAGGAAGACGAGCTCGGGGCGGCCCACCACGGCCATCGCGAGGGCCAGGCGCTGCTGCTGGCCGCCGGAGAGCCGGCGGTAGGGGGTGCGCCCGCAGCTTCCGAGGCCGAGCCGCTCCACGAGCGGGGCAACCGGGAGCGGGTCGGCGTACAGCCGGGACATGTGGGTGAGCATCTCCACCGCCCGGGCGCCGGAGTACACGCCGCCGGACTGGAGCATCACGCCGATCCGCGGCCGCAGGGCCTCGGCCTGGGCGACGGGGTCGAGGCCGAGGACGCGGACGGTGCCGGCGTCGGGGCGGCGGTAGCCCTCGGCGCACTCCACGGTGGTGGTCTTGCCCGCGCCGTTGGGGCCGAGCACCGCGGTCACCGCCGCGGCCGGGACCGTGAGGTCCAGCCCGTCCACCGCGGTCTTGGTGCCGTACCGCTTCACCAGTCCGCGGATCTCCACGGCGGGGTCGTAGCTCATGCGGGGGAGTCTACGGAGCGTGCGGGGGGCCGGCGGTCCCGGGGTGAGCGGGGCGGAAGGCCCGGCGGGCATGACTTTCGCCCTCGGAATCCTCGAGGAGCCGGTTCCCCTGGGTGATCCCCTGCGGAATCCGCCGGCCGCGGTTCCGGGGCGGGCGAGGGCACAAGGGGCGCTGGTCGCGGCCGGGTGGAGGGGCCAAGGAGCGGTGGAAAGCGAAACCGGAATGCCTGTTTCCGAATCACTCTCCGTATAGAAATAAGGTAACCCTTAGTGATAGAGGACACCTGGAGTGGCGTCGGTCACGGCTTGTCGGGGCTCGCGTAATTACGCAACAATGGCGTTGTGAAAAACGGCGAACGGATGATCGAGGCCCCTCCGGGGGAACTCGCGACCGGGGAGCGGTCCACCCGCAACCGGGTCGCGCGGTCGATCCTGGACCACGGTCCCTCCACCGTCGCCGACCTCGCCCAGCGCCTCGGCCTCACCCAGGCCGCCGTCCGCCGCCACCTCGACACTCTCGTGGCCGACGACGTGGTGGCAGCCCGCGAGCAGCGCGTCTACGGAGCGCGCACCCGCGGCCGGCCCGCCAAGGTGTTCGCGCTCACGGACTGCGGCCGCGACGCCTTCGACCAGTCGTACGACTCGCTGGCCGTGGACGCCCTGCGGTGGATCGCCCAGGCGGCCGGAGGCGGGGAACAGGGCGAGGCGGCCGTCGCGGCCTTCGCGCGGGCCCGGCTGGACACCCAGGCCGAGACCTACCGGCAGGCAGTGGAAGCAGCCGATCCGGATTGCCGGACGGAGGCCCTGGCCAAGGCATTGACCGCCGACGGGTACGCTGCTACGGCGAAAAGCGCTCCCGGTCCGCACAGCGGTGAACAGCTTTGCCAGCACCACTGCCCGGTGGCCCACGTCGCCGAGCAGTTCCCGCAGCTCTGCGAGGCGGAGACCGAGGTCTTCTCCCGCCTGCTCGGGACCCACGTACAGCGTCTCGCCACGATCGCCCACGGCGACGGAGTGTGCACCACGTTCATTCCGCGAAGCGCCGCACAGACCCACACATCAGCATCTGCAAGCACGGCCGGGAGGAACCCCGCATGACCACGGAGATTGCTCACCCTGAGCTCGAGGGCCTGGGTAAGTACGAGTACGGCTGGGCCGACTCCGACGCGGCCGGTGCCGCGGCCAAGCGCGGTCTCAACGAGGACGTCGTCCGCGACATCTCGGCCAAGAAGAACGAGCCCGAGTGGATGCTGAACCTGCGTCTGAAGGGTCTGCGCCTCTTCGACAAGAAGCCCATGCCGACCTGGGGCTCCGACCTCTCCGGCATCGACTTCGACAACATCAAGTACTTCGTGCGCTCCACCGAGAAGCAGGCCGAGTCCTGGGAGGACCTGCCGGAGGACATCAAGAACACGTACGACAAGCTCGGCATCCCGGAGGCGGAGAAGCAGCGCCTCGTCGCCGGTGTCGCGGCCCAGTACGAGTCCGAGGTCGTCTACCACCAGATCCGCGAGGACCTGGAGCAGCAGGGCGTCATCTTCCTCGACACGGACACCGCGCTGAAGGAGCACCCGGAGCTCTTCCAGGAGTACTTCGGCACGGTCATCCCGGTCGGCGACAACAAGTTCGCCTCCCTGAACACCGCGGTGTGGTCGGGCGGATCGTTCATCTACGTCCCGAAGGGTGTCCACGTCGACATCCCGCTCCAGGCCTACTTCCGCATCAACACGGAGAACATGGGCCAGTTCGAGCGGACGCTGATCATCGTCGACGAGGACGCGTACGTCCACTACGTCGAGGGCTGCACCGCCCCGATCTACTCCTCGGACTCCCTGCACAGCGCCGTGGTCGAGATCATCGTGAAGAAGGGCGGCCGCTGCCGCTACACGACGATCCAGAACTGGTCGAACAACGTCTACAACCTGGTCACCAAGCGCGCCGTGGCCTACGAGGGCGCGACCATGGAGTGGATCGACGGCAACATCGGCTCCAAGGTCACCATGAAGTACCCGGCCGTCTACCTGATGGGCGAGCACGCCAAGGGCGAGACCCTCTCCATCGCCTTCGCGGGCGAGGGCCAGCACCAGGACGCCGGCTCCAAGATGGTCCACATGGCGCCGAACACCTCCTCGAACATCGTCTCCAAGTCGGTGGCCCGCGGCGGCGGCCGCACCTCGTACCGCGGCCTGGTCGAGATCGGCGAGGGCGCCGCGGGATCGAAGAGCAACGTCCTCTGCGACGCCCTGCTCGTGGACACCATCTCCCGCTCGGACACCTACCCCTACGTCGACGTCCGCGAGGACGACGTGACGATGGGCCACGAGGCGACCGTCTCCAAGGTCTCCGACGACCAGCTCTTCTACCTGATGGCCCGCGGCCTGACCGAGTTCGAGGCCATGGCCATGATCGTGCGCGGCTTCGTCGAGCCGATCGCGAAGGAGCTGCCCATGGAGTACGCCCTGGAGCTCAACCGGCTGATCGAGCTGCAGATGGAGGGCTCCGTCGGCTGACGCCGGCAGCAGCCCCCCTCCCGCAGCACAGCGAATTCTTTGACGAAGGAAGAGAGCAGAACGACAGCCATGGCTGAGGCTCAGAACATTCCGGCGGGCTCGACCACCGCCGGCGCGATCGCGGTGGCCGCCGAGTCCACCGTCGCCACCCGGATGAGCGCGCCCCCGTCCTTCGACGTGGCCGACTTCCCCGTGCCGCACGGCCGCGAGGAGGAGTGGCGCTTCACCCCGCTCGCGCGGCTCCGCGGCCTGCACGACGGCACCGCCGTCGCCAACGGCACCATGAAGGCCCAGATCGACGCGCCCGAGGGCGTCACGGTCGAGTCCGTGGACCGCGGCGACGAGCGCATCGGCAAGGCCGGCACCCCCGTGGACCGGATCGCCGCCCAGGCGTTCTCCTCCTTCGCCAAGGCCACGGTCGTCACCGTGGCCAAGGAGACGGTGCTCACCGAGCCGATCCGCGTCGCCCTGCACGGCGAGGGCGGCACGACCTTCGGGCACACCGTCTTCGACATCAAGCCCTTCGCCGAGGCGATCATCGTGATCGACCACACCGGCGACGGCGTGCGCGCCGCCAACGTGGACATCCTCGTCGGCGACGGCGCCAAGGTCACCTTCGTGTCCGTGCAGGACTGGGACGACACCGCCGTCCACACCTCCCAGCACAACGCGCTGCTCGGCCGCGACGCCTCCTTCAAGTCCGTCGTGGTCACCTTCGGCGGCGACGTGGTCCGCCTGCACCCGCGCGTCCGCTACGCCGGCCCCGGCGGCGAGGCGCAGATGCTCGGCCTGTACTTCACGGACGCCTCCCAGCACCAGGAGCACCGCCTCCTGGTCACCCACGACGCCCCGCACTGCACGTCCAACGTGGTCTACAAGGGCGCGCTGCAGGGCGACGGCGCCCACGCCGTGTGGATCGGCGACGTCCTCATCGAGAAGACCGCCGAGGGCACCGACACGTACGAGATGAACCGCAACCTCGTCCTCACGGACGGCGCGCGGGTGGACTCGGTCCCGAACCTGGAGATCGAGACCGGCGAGATCGTCGGCGCCGGCCACGCCTCCGCCACCGGCCGCTTCGACGACGAGCAGCTGTTCTACCTGCAGGCCCGCGGCATCCCGGCCGACGAGGCCCGCCGTCTGGTCGTGCGCGGCTTCTTCGCCGAGCTCGTCCAGCAGATCGGCGTCCCGGACATCGAGGACCGCCTGATCGCCAAGATCGAGGCCGAGCTGGAAGCGTCCGTCTGATGGCGTACCTGAAGGCCTGCGCACTGAGCGAACTGACCGAGAACACGCCCAAGCGCGTGGAGCTCGACGGCACCCCCGTGTCCCTCGTGTCCACCGAGGGGGAGGTGTTCGCGATCCACGACATCTGCTCGCACGCGAACGTCTCGCTCTCGGAGGGCGAGGTCGAGGACTGCCAGATCGAATGCTGGCTGCACGGCTCCGCGTTCGACCTGCGCACCGGCAAGCCGTCCGGCCTCCCCGCGACGCGCCCCGTCCCCGTATACCCCGTAAAGATCGAAGGGGACGACGTGCTCGTCTCCCTCACCCAGGAGTCCTGAGGCACCCATGGCTACGCTTGAAATCCACGACCTGCGCGTCTCCGTCGAGGCGGACAACGGCTCCCGCGAGATCCTCAAGGGCGTCGACCTGACCGTCAAGCAGGGCGAGACCCACGCCATCATGGGCCCCAACGGCTCGGGCAAGTCCACCCTGGCGTACTCGCTCGCCGGTCACCCGAAGTACACCATCACCGGTGGCTCCGTGACCCTCGACGGCGAGGACGTCCTGGAGATGTCCGTCGACGAGCGCGCCCGCGCCGGCGTCTTCCTCGCCATGCAGTACCCGGTCGAGGTCCCCGGTGTCTCGGTCTCCAACTTCCTGCGCACCTCCGCCACCGCCGTCCGCGGCGAGGCCCCCAAGCTGCGGCTGTGGGTCAAGGAGGTCAAGGAGGCCATGGAGCGTCTCCAGATGGACCCGGCGTTCGCCGAGCGCAACGTCAACGAGGGCTTCTCCGGCGGTGAGAAGAAGCGCCACGAGATCCTCCAGCTGGAGCTCCTCAAGCCGAAGATCGCGATCCTCGACGAGACCGACTCCGGCCTGGACGTCGACGCGCTGCGCATCGTCTCCGAGGGCGTCAACCGCGTCCGCGAGACCGGCGAGGTCGGCACCCTGCTGATCACGCACTACACGCGCATCCTGCGCTACATCAAGCCCGACTTCGTGCACGTGTTCGCGAACGGCCGCATCGCCGAGTCCGGCGGCGCCGAGCTCGCCGACCAGCTCGAGGCCGAGGGCTACGACAAGTACGTGAAGGGTGGCGCGACCGCGTGACACAGCTGCCTGGCCTCCTCGACCTCGAGGCGATCCGCAAGGACTTCCCCCTGCTGGATCGTGTGGTCCACGACGGGAAGAAGATCGTTTACCTGGACAACGCGGCGACCTCCCAGAAGCCGCGCCAGGTGCTCGACGCGCTGAGCGCGTACTACGAGCGGCACAACGCCAACGTCCACCGCGGCGTGCACGTGCTCGCCGAGGAGGCCACGGCACTGTACGAGGGCGCCCGCGACAAGGTGGCCGCCTTCGTCAACGCACCGAGCCGCGACGAGGTGATCTTCACCAAGAACGCCTCCGAGTCGCTCAACCTGGTCGCGAACATGCTCGGCTGGGCCGACGAGCCCTACCGGGTGGACCGCGACACCGAGATCGCCATCACCGAGATGGAGCACCACTCCAACATCGTTCCGTGGCAGCTGCTCTCGCAGCGCACCGGCGCGAAGCTGAAGTGGTTCGGCCTGACCGACGACGGCCGGCTCGACCTGTCCAACATCGAAGAGGTCATCACGGAGAAGACGAAGATCGTCTCCTTCACGCTGGTCTCCAACATCCTGGGCACGGTCAACCCGGTCGAGACGATCGTCCGGCGCGCGCAGGAGGTCGGCGCGCTGGTGCTGATCGACGCCTCGCAGGCCGCTCCGCACATGCCGCTGGACGTGCAGGCCCTCGGCGCCGACTTCGTGGCCTTCACCGGCCACAAGATGTGCGGCCCGACCGGCATCGGCGTCCTGTGGGGCCGCCAGGAGCTGCTGGAGGACCTGCCCCCGTTCCTCGGCGGCGGCGAGATGATCGAGACCGTCTCGATGCACTCCTCCACGTACGCCCCGGCGCCGCACAAGTTCGAGGCGGGCACGCCCCCGATCGCGCAGGCCGTCGGCCTCGGCGCGGCGGTGGACTACCTGACCTCGATCGGCATGGACAAGATCGCCGCCCACGAGCACGCGATCACCGAGTACGCCGTCAAGCGCCTGCAGGAGGTCCCCGACCTGCGGATCATCGGCCCCACCACGGCCGAGGACCGCGGCGCCGCGATCTCCTTCACGCTGGGCGACATCCACCCGCACGACGTGGGCCAGGTCCTCGACGAGCAGGGCATCGCGGTCCGCGTGGGACACCACTGCGCGCGCCCGGTCTGCCTGCGGTACGGAATTCCTGCGACCACCCGGGCGTCGTTCTACCTGTACTCCTCTCCCGCCGAGGTCGATGCGCTGATCGACGGGCTGGAGCACGTACGGAACTTCTTCGGATAACGAGGGCGACGAGGGCGCGAGGGCCGCTGTGAAGCTGGATTCGATGTACCAGGAACTGATCCTGGACCACTACAAGCACCCGCACGGGCGTGGCCTGCGCGACGGCGACGCCGAGGTGCACCACGTCAACCCGACGTGCGGCGACGAGATCACCCTGCGCGTGAAGTACGACGGCGAGACGCTCGTGGACGTCTCGTACGAGGGCCAGGGCTGCTCCATCAGCCAGGCCAGCGCGTCCGTGCTGAACGAGCTGCTCGTCGGCAAGGAGCTGACCGAGGCGCAGAAGATCCAGGACGTGTTCCTGGAGATGATGCAGTCGAAGGGCAAGATCGAGCCCGACGAGGCCATGGAGGAGGTGCTGGAGGACGCCGTGGCGTTCGTCGGCGTCTCCAAGTACCCGGCTCGTGTGAAGTGCGCTCTGCTGAGCTGGATGGCCTGGAAGGACGCGACCGCCCAGGTCCTGGGCGGCGCCGAGAGGAAGACGGCATGACCGAGAACGCAACGCCCGAGGCGACGACCAAGCCGGCCACCGAGGAAGAGGTCCGCGAGGCCCTCTACGACGTGGTCGACCCGGAGCTGGGCATCGACGTGGTCAACCTGGGCCTGATCTACGGGATCCACATCGACGACTCGAACGTGGCCACCCTCGACATGACCCTGACCTCGGCGGCCTGCCCGCTGACGGACGTCATCGAGGACCAGGCGAAGTCCGCCACCGACGGCATCGTCAGCGAACTGCGCATCAACTGGGTCTGGATGCCCCCGTGGGGCCCGGACAAGATCACGGACGACGGCCGCGAGCAGCTCCGCGCCCTCGGCTTCAACGTCTGATCGGCATTCCTGGGCTCGGCTCGCCCAAGGTGGCCGCGCCCTGCGAAGGGGCCCCGCGCAAGCCGCGGGGCCCCTTCGGCGTTTTCAGCGCCGCCGTCCGACCACCTCCGCGAAGGTGCGGAACGCGGTGACCCGAAGGTCACCATCCAGGCCGTGCAGGGCTGCAAGCAGACCGATCAGCAGTATGAGACAGATGGCCACCGAGAAGAGGCCGGCCAGGACGAGGAGCATGCTGAGCTCCATGCGACATCTGTTCCCTTCGACGAGGTGATGCGGGAGGCAGCGATCCGGTGATCGCGCCATCACTCAACAGCCCCCGACCCCAAGGAGACCGTCGCCGTCTTCAGAAATCCGACATCACCCCAGGTCAGTGCCCAAGGGCGAAAGATTTCGACAGGGTTCCCGAAAGGTCCGGGACAGGATCGGCGACAGCTGCCGGCCGGATTACTGACGGAAGCCGCGCTGCGGATCGCGCGCATCGTCCTGCCGGAAGGGCTCGAACCACTGGGCGGCTTCCAGGTTGGCCATGCCCATGTGATGGTGCAGCGTGCCGTCGGGGTCTTCGATCCCCTGCGACCAGGGCTCGTAGAGGAACAGCACGTCCGTGTCCTCAACCAGCGAGTACAGGCAGTCCTCGAACTCGTAGTCGGTCGGGCTTGGAGGCAGGTCTGCCACGAGCCGCTCGACCCGCTCGGGCATGTCCTGCACCAGAGCCGATGCGTACGGGGTTGCCAGGTGAAGGGCCATCTCCTCACCCGTGCAACGGGGGTGCGGCCAGCCACCGCCGTCGATGTCGTCGGCGAGATCGTCGAAGCAGCGGGCCATCCGACGGCGCCACGCCCCGTCCATGCGCCATGTGAGCACGGGCAGGTCGCTCAGGACGTAGGCGTAGCGGCCCTGGAGGTCGACTGGATCGTCCCCGGCCTCTGCTGCCGACTCGTACGTGGCCTCCGCCAGATCCCTGAGCGCATGCAGGAGCACCCTCAGAGTGCGCGGCGTCGGGCCCCACTCTCCGTCCTCCTCGTCGTATTCGTCTTCCTCCTCCCGGATACCTCGCAGGTCCTCGCCTTCCAGGTCCGCAGCATCGCCATCCGGCGTGACCCCCGCCCCGTCGGTCTCCGCCGCGTCCTGTTCCGCCGGGGTGTCCGTGGCCCCTGCGGACACCCCGGCGGTCAGCTGCGGAGGGCGACGGAAGCTGTACGCCTGGGACACCTCGTCGCCGGCGTCGGCAGCCCGGGCGTACCACGCGTCGGCCGCCACCCGGTCCTGCCGCCGGAACGCAAGGTTTCCCATGACGCGCAAGGACAGGACGTCTCCGGCAGCAATGGCGCGCTCCAGCCATCGGACGGCCTCTTGGAGGTCCTCGTGTTCGTACAGGACGCCCAGGGATCGCATGGCTTCCGGCTTCCCTTCGTCGATGAGGGGCTTCAGTGCGCGGAGCGCGATGTCCATGCGGCGATTGGCGTAGCCGGCGAAGGCGATGCTGTAGCGCTGGTGCTCTGCTGTCCCCGCGTCAAGGGCGAGCTGCCAGATCCGGTCCGGAAGGAGAGTGGGGGAGGGGCCGCGCTCTCGCAGGTGCGCATCGAGGAGGTACTCGAAGGCGCGATAACCGCCCCCCTCGGGGAGCAGCAGGCGGGTTGCGCCGCCTCGGACGGTAGTGGCCCACTGCTGTGCGTCGTGCAGGGACTCCGGGGATATGAGCTGCTTGTTGGTGCCCGGGATGTAGTCCTCGTGGACGGCCTCCAGGAGTTCCATCGGTGCCGGGTCCTCCAGCCCGGCCAGGGCGAGGTCGATCGCGGCCCAGACGAGGGCGGCCCCCCGGGGGTGACCGCCGACGACGGAAGCCCCATGCAGCTCCCGCCACAATTGGGGCCCCGAGGCGAGCGTTTCAGCGATGCCGAAGTTGTCCGACTGCCCGAGGGCCAGCCGGATACGGGGATCCCGAGTCCGCCGGTAGGCCTGTCGGGCACGTTCCACCTCGTCGGCCGACCACAGCCGGTGGATCTCGATCTGCTCAGCCATCCCCACCAGTTCGTGCCCGGCCCGGGCATGGCGGGTTCGTATGGTGGCGAGCACGGTGGCCTCGGCGGCACGCAGCGCCCGAATGGACAGCAGGTCGAGTCCCTCGGAACCACCGAGATAGCGCTCCAGGTCGTCCAGCCACAGGACACACCGCTCGCCGTCCCGTGCGGCGCGGGACACCGCTTCGACCGCCTCTGCCACCGCGGCCGGTGTGGTCGGGATCACCAGCAGATGGTCGGGCAGGACGGCGGAGACTGCTTCGAAGGCGCACCGGGTCTTACCAGCCGTGGAGTCCCCGACGAGCAGGACCATCCCTCCCGTCCCCTCGTTCCGGGCCAGCGCGGAGCGCACCCGGGCATCCGCGTCGCGGGGGACGTAGGCGGGGAGGGCGTCACCGGATTCCGAGGTCGCGGCGCGGTGCACCCGCATCTCCAGGGCGTCTGCCTCCCGCACTCGCAGTACCACCGCACGTGTCGTTGGAACAGGTGCGTCCGCACACGCCCTGTCGTAGAGCGGCTTCCACCGGGAGCGCAGCAGTTCGCCGGGAGCGATGTCCGCGGTCTTCGCAAGACCCATCAAGAAGGATTCGAGCACGGCCCAACTGGCCGGCAGCCGCTTCTCGTTCCGCCACTGGCTGATCGCCGCGACGCTCACCCGGGGCATCCGGTCGTTGTTTCCGGTGGCCCGCGCCACCGTGGCCTGAGTGACCTTGCCGCCCGCGGGGGCCACGTCCATGACTGCACGGATGGCCCGGGCGAATTCGGCCCGGGCCTGGCCCGGACGAGAGGTGTCGTTCATACCTGGATGTTCCGTCGGGCCACTGACAATCGAGCTTGGTCTGACTGGTTTTGATGCATTCCATGGAGCGGATGACCGTCTCGCGTCGGTGACTGTTTGCCTGCTGGTCGTTCCATGTCCGTCGTGACGTGAGGAAGGGGGCCGAGTCTGCTCGTCGTCGGTACCAGGCCGTCAGACGCGACGAGAGGCTCGAAGTGCACCTTCACGTATCCCAGATCACTCGCCGGATCGCCCTGGTGACCGGTGCGGCCGGGCTGGCCGCGGCCGGGCTCGCGGCGCCCGCGCAGGCCGTGACGTACGGGACGCCGACGATCTCGCTGTCGGCCGGGTACCTGTCGGGTGCCGTCGGGGCGGTCGGCGACCCGGTGGTCACCGTGACCGTCGGGCAGAGCGGGGCGGATGCCGGGGCGCTGGCCTTGGCGGTTTCCGCGAGCAGCGCGCCCTCCGTGGCGGGCACTGCGGACGTCACCGTGACCGGCGCCGGCGCGGTCCGGCAGCTCGCCGTCGCCGCGCGCGGCCGGGGGTACGCCAACCTCACCGTCAAGGTCACCGGCCTCGGCGGCAAGACCGCCACCAAGACCCTGTCGTACGCGGCCTCCGCCGCCGTGCAGAACCCCGCCGACGCCCGCTACCTGACCGGGGCCTCGGACTCCTCGGCCGCCGTGGACGTCGGGGGCGGCTACGCCGTCGTCGCCGACGACGAGTCCAACGTGCTGCGCCTGTACCACCGGTCCGCCTCCGGAGCGCCCTTGCGGACCTGGGACTTCAGCTCGCAGCTCGGGGTCGCCAAGGAGGTCGACATCGAGGGCGCCGCCCGGGTCGGCAACACCATCTACTGGACCGGCTCGCTCGGCAACAACAAGGACGGCGAGTACAAGGCCGCCCGCAACACGGTGTTCACCACCACGGTGACGGGCTCCGGTGCGGACGCCCGGCTGGCGTTCGGCGGCGCGTACCGGCACCTCCGCGAGGACCTCGTCGCCTGGGACACCGCCCACGGCAACCGGTACGGCTTCGCGGCGGGCACGGCGGCCGGCCAGGCGCCCAAGCAGATCGACGGCTTCAACGTCGAGGGGCTGGAGTTCGCGCCCGGCTCCACCACCACCGCCTACCTCGGCTTCCGCGCTCCGCTGGCGCCGGCCGTCCCCGGCGGCCGGGCGCTCCTGGTGCCCGTGACCAACATGGACAAGGTGGTCGGCGGGGCCAAGGCCGTCTTCGGCACTCCGGTCGAGCTGGACCTCGGGGGCCTGTCGGTGCGCGACCTCCGCAGGAACGCCGCCGGGCAGTACCTCGTCCTGGCCGGCAGCTGGGCCGCCGACGACAACACCGACCCGTACGCGCTCTACTCCTGGGACGGGATCCCCGGGCACGCCCCTGCCAAGGTGCGGGACCTGCCGACCGCCGATGCGGGGGGCTGGGAGGCCGTGGTGGACGTGCCGGACCTGACGGCGCCGGGCGCCCGCGTCCAGCTGATCACGGACAACGGGTCCGCGGACCTGTACGGGGACGGCACCGAGGCCAAGGACCTCACGCACCCCGAGTGGAAGAAGTCCCGGGCCGCCTGGTTCACCCTCGGTCAGTAGCCGGCCGGGCCGCCCGGATGCGGTCCCGCGGCGGCGGGGCCGCCCGCCGGGGGGTTGGCCGCGAGCAGCTGCGCCGCGAGGTCCTCGCGGCGCAGCCGCCGGTCCACGTAGACCAGCCCGCCGAAGAGCTGGGTGAAGCCGACCTGGAAGACCTGTCCCACCGTGGTGCCGAGCAGGACGCACAGCAGGTAGACCACCATGCCGGCGACCGCGCCGAGGGTGGCGGCCCCGCCCGCGTCGGCGTCCACGGCCGCGGGGACCACCGCGAGCATGCCGGCGGCGAAGAACGGCAGCTGGACGAGGTTCGCCACGACCGCCGCGATCACCGTGGACAGCAGGGCCATCCCGAAGACCCGCCACCAGGCCCCCCGGACCAGGCGCGCGGAGCGGCGCAGCGAGGCCACCGGGCCGAGCCCCTCGCAGACGGCCACGGCCGGGGCCAGGCTCAGCCGGACGCCCAGCCAGACGGCCACCGGCACGGCGGCCAGGAAGAACAGCGGGGCGAGCAGGACGGGCCCGGGCCCGTCCGAGCCGCCGGCGTCCAGCGCGGCGAGTCCGATGGTGGCGGCCACGGCGAGCAGCACCGGGGCGCCGGCGATCAGGCAGGTCAGGGCGTAGGCCCCGGTGACGGACGGCAGCCGCGACCAGGTGCGCCGCCACATGGCCCGGAACGGCGCGGGCCGGCCGAGCACGGCCTCCTGGAGCACCGCCGGGCTCACGGTGGCGCTCACGGCCATGCCCAGCAACAGGACGAGCACCGCGAGGATGCCGAGCGGGACGGCGGCGGCCAGCACCGGGGTCAGGTGCTCGGCGGGGACCTCCTCGCCTTCGGAGAGCCCGAAGAGGATGCTCAGGTGCTCGTGCACCAGGGCGTACGCGATCCCGCCGCCGAGGGCCACCACGAGGATGCCGAGGCCCTGCGCGGCGACGGTGACGCCGATCAGCGGCTTCCAGTGGCGGCCGAAGGCGGCGAAGGCGCCCGAGATCACCTCGCCCACCGTGAGCGGCCGCAGGGGTATGACCCCCGGCTGCGGAGCCTGGGGCGGCAGCCAGCCGCCGCCCCAGGGCTGCGGTCCCCACCCCGTGTGCTGTGCCATCACTGCGCTCCGTACGTTCCCGGCCCTGATCGGACGGACACCGTAACCCGGGGCCCGGCAGGCCGGGAGGGCCGGGAGCCGCCCGGGTTGTGTACGGGCGTACACAAGGCTGTGTACGCTCGTACGCATGCCCTACGTGTTGCTGGCCGCGGCCATCGCGGCAGAGGTCGCCGGAACCACCGCCATGAAGTACAGCGAGGGTTTCACCCGGCTGTGGCCCTCCCTGGGCACGGCCGCCGGCTACCTGATCGCCTTCACCCTGCTCTCCCAGACCCTCAAGTCGATGTCCGTCGGTACGGCGTACGCGATATGGGCCGGCGTGGGCACCGCCGCGATCGCCGCCATCGGGATGCTCTTCCTCGGCGAGTCGGCCGGCGCCGCCAAACTGCTCGGCATCGCGCTGGTGATCGGCGGGGTGGTCCTGCTCAACCTGGGCGGGGCGCACTGATGGCCGGAGTGCGCCGGTACGACCCGCACCGGCGGGCCCGGATCGTGGACGCCGCGATCCGGGTGGTCGGGGCCAAGGGCATCGCCGGACTGAGCCACCGCTCGGTCGCCGCCGAGGCGGACGTGCCGCTCGGCTCGACCACGTACCACTTCAAGACCCTGGACGACCTGCTGGTCGCGGCGCTGCGGCAGGCCAACGAGGGCTTCGCGCGGCGGGTGGCCGGCCACCGGGAGCGGGTCCCCGCGGGCACCGCCCTCGCGGAGGTGCTCGCGCAGCTGCTGGGGGAGTGGCTGACCGCCGACCGGGCCGCGGCCGAGCTGGAGTACGAGCTCTACCTCGCGGCCCTGCGGCGGCCGGCCCTGCGCCCGGTGGCCGCCGAGTGGTACGAGGCGATGGAGGCGCTGCTCGCCGACGTCACCGACCGGGCCACGGCCCGGGCGCTGGTCGCGGCCATGGACGGGGTCTGCCTCCAGGTCCTGCTGACGGGGGCGCCGTACGACGAGGAGTGGGTGCGGGGGGTGCTGGCGCGGCTGATCCCCTGAGCGGGCCTAGGCGGCCGGGCCCCCGGCGTCCGGCCCGGCGTCCTGACCCGCGTCCGGCGCCGCGTCCCCTGCCGCGTCCTGCCGGGTGCCGTCCGTCAGTGCCGCGAGGGCGGCGTTCACGCTCGCCGCGATGTCCTGCACCGGGTACAGCACCTCGCGGATCCGCCGGTCCCGGTCCACCACCAGCGTGAGCCGCTTGAGCCGGCTCACCCCGGCCGCCCGGAACGTGGGCAGCCGCAGGGCCGCCGCCAGCGCCAGGTCGGCGTCCGAGAACAGGCTGAAGCCCAGCCCCTCGGCGAGCGCGAACTCCCGCTGCTCGTCCGGCCGCTGGGTCGAGACCCCGGCCACCGTCGCCCCCGCCGCCGTGAACTCGGCCAGCCGGTCCCGGTACGCACACGACTCCAGGGTGCAGCCGCGGGTCCCGGGGATGCCCGCCCAGCCCGGCGGGTACGACTCCCCGCGCGCGTACGCCCCGGGGAAGCAGTACAGGACGGTGTGCGCGGTGTCCGCGACCGGATCGCGCAGCTCCCCGTCCTGGTCCGGCAGGAGCAGCTCCGGCAGCCGGGTGCCGCGGAGCGCGTGCACCCGCTCCGCCTCCCGGGAGGCCGCCCCGGCCGTGGCCGTGGTCTCCCCCTCGCCCAGCACCCAGGTGTCGCCCCAGTCCTGCAGGGCGATCAGCACCGGCAGCAGGGCCCGGCCGCGCGCGGTGAGCCGGTAGGCGTGCCGGACCGGGCGCTCCTGGTACGGCTCCCGGGCGAGCACGCCCGCGTCGACCAGCAGTTTCAGGCGTTCGGCGAGCACCTTGCGGGAGACGCCCAGCTCCCGCTGGAACTCCTCGAAGCGCGAGAGCCCGCGGGCCGCGTCGCGCACCACGAGCAGGGTCCACCAGTCGCCCACCACGTCGAGGGCCTGGGCGATGGCGCAGTCCGCGTCACCGAGGCTGGTGCGCTGGGCCATCGGCGGGCTCCTTCCGGACGGTGGGCTGCTGGGGGGTCGAACGGGTCACCGGCCCCATGGTAGGTTGCGCGCACTAGTGAGTTCCCAAAAGGAACTGACTCGCGGCGCCGGTGGTCCGCCGGCGCGACCACCACGGGGGGCCGTTCCATGCTGCAAGGGTTCAAGGACGTACCGAGGGCCGTCTGGCTGCTCGCCGGCGGGGTCTTCGCCAACGCCGTCGTCAGCTTCACCTTCGTCTTCGTCTTCGTGTACCTCACCGGGCCGCGCGGCCTCGGCACCGCCGAGGCGGGGCTGGTCACCGGAATCGGCGGGGTCGGCCTGGTCGCCGGCAACTTCACCGGCGGCTGGTACGGCGACCGCTTCGGCCACCGGCGGGTGCTCCTCGCAGCCTCCGCCCTCGGCGGCGCGGTGCTCTGCTGCCTGCCCCTCGCGCCCACCGCCCTGCTCTACGCCGTGCTGCCCGCCGCCCAGTACGCCTCGGGCGTCATCCGGGCCGCCAACTCCGCCCTCGTCGCCGTCATCGTCCCCGAGGGCGCCCGCCGCCAGGCCTTCGCCGTCATCCGGTGCGTCTCCAACGGCGGGTTCACCATCGGCCCGCCCGCCGGCGCGGTCATGGCGACCGCCCTGTCGTACGACTGGATCTTCGTCCTCGACGGAATCGGCACCCTGTTCTTCGCGCTCTGGACCGCCCGCGTCGTCCCGGCCCGCGGCAAGCCCGAGACCGCCGCCGCCCCGCACGGGGGCCGGGGCGGCGGCATGCTCGCCGAACTGCGCGCCCGGCCCGCCCTCGTGGTCCTGCTCGGCGCGATCCTCGTCATCGACGTCGTCTACCGCCAGCAGTACTCCACCCTGCCCGCCCACCTCGCCGACCACGGCATCGGCACCCGGACCTTCGGCCTGATCATCGCCCTCAACGGGGCCGTCATCCTGCTGCTCGAACTCCCCGCCGCCGTCGCCCTGCGCCACCGCCCGGCGCTGCGGGTCATCGGCACCGGGCTGCTCCTGGTCGGCGCCGGGTACGGGGCGCTGCTCCTCGGCGCGGGCCTCGCATCCACCGTCGTGATGATGGTGCTGATCAGCCTCGGCGAGATCCTGTACAAGACCACCGCCACCGCGTACGTCGCCGACGCGTCCCCCGAGCACGCCATCGGCCGCTTCCAGAGCCTGTACGCCGGGGTGTCGGTCAGCGGGGTGGTACTCGGGCCGCCGCTGGGCGGAAGCCTGTACTCCGCCGCTCCCGGCCTGGTCTGGCCGCTGTGCGCGCTGCTCGGCACCGCGGCCGGGGCCGCCGTGCTGTACATGGGGCGCCGGACCCGCCGGCAGGCCGCGCGACCGGCACATGAGACCGGTTCGCCCGCAGCGGCCGTCGCCGGTTAGCGTTCGGGCATGACTACCCGTACCACCGGCGCCGTCGCCGCCGGACTCGCCACCCTCGCCTCCGACGGCACCGTCCTCGACACCTGGTTCCCCGCGCCCGCCCTGGTCGCGGACGCCGGCCCGGCCGGCACCGAGCGCCTCACCGCCGAGCAGGCCGTGGAGTTCCTCGGCGCGGGCGCCGCCAAGGCCGTCCGCACGGACGCCGTCCGCGGTGTCGAGGTGGTCGCCGTCCGCACCACCATCTCCTCGCTGGACGACAAGCCGCTGGACGCGCACGACGCCTACCTGCGCCTGCACCTGCTCAGCCACCGCCTCGTCAAGCCGCACGGCCAGAACCTCGACGGGGTCTTCGGCCTGCTCGCCAACGTCGCGTGGACCTCCCTCGGCCCGGTGGCCGTCGACCAGGTCGAGACCGTGCGCCTGAACGCCCGCGCCGAGGGCCTGCACCTCCAGGTCACCTCGATCGACAAGTTCCCGCGGATGACCGACTACGTCGCCCCCAAGGGCGTGCGCATCGCCGACGCCGACCGCGTCCGCCTCGGCGCGCACCTCGCCGAGGGCACCACCGTCATGCACGAGGGCTTCGTCAACTTCAACGCCGGCACCCTCGGCACCTCGATGGTCGAGGGCCGCATCTCCGCCGGCGTCGTCGTCGGCGACGGCTCCGACATCGGCGGCGGCGCCTCCACCATGGGCACCCTGTCCGGCGGCGGCAAGCAGATCATCTCGATCGGCGAGCGCTGCCTGCTCGGCGCCGAGTCCGGGATCGGCATCGCGCTCGGCGACGAGTGCATCGTCGAGGCCGGCCTGTACGTGACCGCGGGCACCCGCGTCACCCTGCCGGACGGCCAGGTCGTCAAGGCCCTGGAGCTCTCCGGCGCCAGCAACATCCTCTTCCGCCGCAACTCCACCACCGGCGCCGTCGAGGCCCGCCCGAACAACGCGGTCTGGGGCGGCCTGAACGAGGTCCTGCACAGCCACAACTGAGGCACTGCAGAGCCCGCAACGCCGGGCCCCGCCCGGGCCCGCATGCGTCGCGCGCCCGGGCCGCCGGCCGTACGGCCCCCGGCATGCCGAACGCCCTCTCCCGCCCGCCAAGGGCCGGAGAGGGCGTTCGTACGTCGTGGGGCGGCCGGCGGGCTGCTGCGGGCGGCCGCGGGTCGCGCGCCGGTCAGTTCAGCGGGATCGAGCGGACCAGGCCCGCGAAGGCCTCCTGCTCCTCCTGCGTCAGCTCGACCCGCTCCATCGGGTGCGAGGCGGCGCTGCGCTGCGCCGGGATGACGGCCAGACCCTCGTACGCGCCCGGCTCGGGGTGGTGGAAGCGGCTGTCCCACAGCATGTGGCCGAGGCCGAGCACCCAGACCACGGCCGCCATCAGGAGGACGCCGAGGCCGATCTGCTGGGCGAGCGAGATGGAGGTGAACACGCGGTCCTCCGGAGGGGGAGTGCGGGCGCAGGGGTTCCGTGCGTGGGGACACTCAACACCACAACCGGACGAAACGCCGAGCGGGTGTGGCGAGGATCACGCCAGTGCCGAAAGTCCCGATTGTCCCCGGGCGGACGTCCTCAGCCGCCCAGCGGCAGCTTGAAGCCCTCGTGGCTGCGCGCGTACCCGAGCGACTCGTAGAAGCGGTGGGCGTCGCCGCGCCGCTTGTTGCTCGTCAGCTGGACCAGCCGGCAGCCGCGCTCCGCGGCGCGCTCCTGGGCCCGCCGCATCAGCTCCGCCCCGAGTCCCCGGCCGCGCCGGTCGGCCCGGATCCGGACCGCCTCGACCAGTGCCCGCTCGGCCCCGCCCTGGCCCAGGCCCGGGATGTAGGTGAGCTGGAGGCAGCCGACCACCGTGCCGTCCGGCTCGGGCTCGGTCAGGACCAGCAGCTCGTTGCGCGCATCGCGCGCGATGTCGGCGAAGGCCCGCTCGTGGGCCTCGCCCACCGCGACCGAGGCCGGGTCCACGACCCCCTCCTCGTCGGCCAGCAGGGCGAGGACGGCGGGCAGGTCGGGGCGTTCGGCCACTCTGAAGATCATGGCCGAAGTGTGCCAGTGCGCCCGGCCGGGACGGCGGCCGGGCGCACTGCTCCTACAGGCGCCCTACGGGATGAAGCGCAGGACCTGCGGGTCGTGGTCGCTGTTCTGGTCGGCGAACTCCGCGTTGATGTGCACGCTGTCGTAGCTGAAGTTCTTCACCGCGGGGCTGGTCAGGATCTGGTCCAGCACCTGCGAGTTGCCCTGGTACACGTACGAGTACCGCTCCGAGCGGGGCAGGGTGGTGACCGCGGGGAACAGCGCGCCGCCGTCGGCCAGCGCCTTCGTGGTCCCGGAGAACTCGAAGTCGTTGATGTCGCCGAGGGCGATGACCTTCGCGTTGCGCTGGACCGACAGCAGGTCCTTCACGAAGGTGTTGACGGCCTGGGCCTGCAGCAGGCGCTTGGCCTCCGAGGAGCGGGCCGGCGGCTGGTGGTGCGAGGTGATGGACTCGTCGCCGCCCTTGGAGCCGAAGTGGTTCGCGATCACGAAGACCGTGCGGCCGCGGAAGACGAACTCGCCCGCGAGCGGCTTGCGGCTGGCCTCCCAGGCGGCGTTCGACGGGTCGATGCGGCCGGGGGAGTGGGTCAGGGCCGCGTGGCCGCCGTCGGCGAACACGCCGGTGGCGGTGGTGGCGTTGCCGCCGTCGCGGTCGGTGAAGGAGACCCGCTCGGGGTTGAACAGGAAGACCTGGCGGATGTTGCCGCCCGGCTCGCCGCCGTCCTTGCCGTTCTCGGGGTCGATCGAGCGCCACGCGTAGGCCGGGCCGCCCGCGGCCTTGATGGCCTCGGTGAACTTGGCCAGGGTCTGGTCGGCGGCGACGGTGCCGTCGTTCTTCGCGCCGTTGTTGTCCTGGATCTCCTCCAGGGCCACGATGTCGGGCGAGGCGAGGTTCTCCACGACCGCCTTGGCGAGCGCGTCGAACTTCTCCTGCGGGTCGGACGGGTCGAGGTTCTCCACGTTGTACGTGGCCACGGCCAGCTCGCCCGGCTTCTGCGCCTTGGTGACCTCGCGCTGCAGGCCCTTGGACTCGACGGTGCCGAGGGTGCGCGCGACCAGGGTGTAGCCGCCGAACTGGTTGAAGTCCAGCGGGCCTTCGGTGGTGCCGGTCAGCCGGTCGCCGACGTTGGCCACGGGGAAGGGCTGCTGGGCCAGCGGCGCGAGCTGCTGGACCTGGAGGCGGCCGGTGTTCTGCGCCTCGTAGGAGCCGTAGACGGTGCCGCCGCGCTTGTTGTTGTTCTCCCAGCCCTTCACGGTGACCCACAGCTCCGCGTACGGGTCGGTGGCGCCGACGACGCGGGAGGTGCCGATGCGGACGTTCATGCCCTCGAGGGACTCGTAGTAGTCCAGGGCGTAGGTGGCGGGGTCGAGGGTCAGGCCGTTGACCGAGCCGCCGGCGGCCGGGTCGCCCGCGGGGGCGTACCGCTCCGGCACCGAGTACTCGCTGATCTGCTCGGCCTCGGGCAGCGCGTTGCCGGAGGAGACCACCTTGACGGTGGGCTTGCTGATCTGGGTCACCGACTGGTTGCCGGAGTTCAGGCCGCCGGGCACGTACTCGCCGACCGTGCCGGAGACCGTCACGGCGTCGCCGACCGCGACGGTCGGGTTCGAGCTGGTGAAGACGAAGACGCCCTCACTGGTGGCCGCATCGTCGTCGGCCTGCGGGTCCTGGATCCAGAAGCCCTTGGAGCCGTAGGTGCGGACGCCGGTGACGACGCCCTCGATACCGGTGACCTGCTTGCCGGCGTAGGGGGATATGCGCGTGGTGCCCTGGATGTCGTGGATGCGCAGGGACGTTTCGGCATCGGCGGCCGAGGCGGCGGTTCCGGCGAGCAGACCGGCGGCCAGTGCGGTGGCCACGACGGTTGCAACGGCGGCGGAACGGGAAAGGGGTCCAGTCACCTGAGGACGGGAACGCATGGTCGGGACTCCGGTGTGTGGATGAGGGAACGGAGTGGTGGTGGATCCGTGTGTGGGATCTACGCGCGTCAATGTCTTGTGTGACCAGGCACGTTGTCAAGAGCCTCAGGGAAGACGGCGGCTGACGGTCCGGTGAACGGGTCGGGATGCGGTGAAATGCCGTCTACGCTGGGCCCCGCCGTGGCCTTTCCCACACGGCGTCCGGACCCCGAACGCCCCACCGCGACGAGGAGAAACCCCCGATGTCCGCTGAGCGCCCCACGCTGCCGCCGGTGCGGCTGCACTCCGAGGCGGAGCTGGCCCGCGACGCCCTGGCGACGCCGCTGCTCGCCCGCGCGGTGCGGCTCGCCCGCTGGGCCGGGCCCGCCACGCGGGTCGGCGCCGGAGGCGAACTCGTCGACGAGCAGCTGCCCGCGGCGGCGGGGCAGATCGGCCTCGCAGACGACGAGGACGGCCGCGCGTACGCGAGCGAGGCCTGGCGGATCGCCGTGGACACCGGCCTCGTCGAGGTGACCGAGGAGGCCGAGGACACCGGTGCCGACACGGACACCGGCGGCACCGTGGTCCAGGGCGAGGACCTCGGGCTGGTCACCGGCGGCTCCCCGGCCGACGTGCTCGACCTGTGGCTGTCCGCGCTGGACACCGTGCTCGCCGATGCGGCCGTGCCGGACCTCGACGACCTCGTGGACGCCCTCGACGCGGGCGGCGAGATCGACTTCGGGCAGCTGGACTGGGACCCGCAGCGCGAGGCGGACTTCCTGGACGCCGTACTCGCCAACCTCTACCTGCTGACCGTCTCCGAGGGCGGGGCGGCGGACGGGCCGGTCCCGCTGCCGGTGCTCGCCGCCTCGATGATCGTCCCCGAGGACATGGCCGACCCGAGCGACGAGGTGCTGGAGCAGGTCTCCGACGCGATGATGCGCCTCGACGACCAGTTCCGGCAGCTGGAGCCGATCGGACTGGTGGAGTACCGGCCGGTCGACGAGGCGCTGATGGCCGAGGTCGAGGAGGCGGAGGTGGCCGGCGCGGCCGCGGAGGCCGCCGACCACGCCGACCCCGAGGACGTCTCCCGGTACGGGCTCGTACGGCTCACCCCGCTGGGCCTGTTCGGCGTACGCGCCCGGATGCTGGAGGCCGGGGTGGAGGCCCCGGCGGTCGGGGACTGGGCCGACAAGGGCGCCGACGCGCTGCTCGACGCCGTCTCGTACTTCTCCGAGGACACCGCCCAGGCGGAGATCGAGCAGTGGCTCGCCCGCCGGGACGTGCCCGGCGCCGCTGCCGAGCTCCTCGCCGCCGCCCGGGGCGGGGACGCCGGCGGGCCGCTGCGCCGGCTGCGCTGCCAGCAGGCGCTGGCGCTCGCCGACGAGGCGGCCGAACCGGCGGTCCGCGCGGTGCTCGACGACCACGAACTGGGCGGGCTGGCCCGCGTCTGGCTGGCCGAGCGCGGCGCCGCCGACGTGCCGGTGCCCGACCAGGCCATGGTCTTCTGGCTCACCGTGGACACCATCGCCGCCCAGCTCGCCGCCGACGGCGAGACCGAGGGCCTGGCGGCCCTGATGGCAGGCCTGACGGAAGGGCACAGCGGGTTCTTCGACGCCGTCTGGCGGGTCCCCCACCCGGCCACCGCCGAGGTCCTGGAGGCCATGGGCCGCCTCCACCCCGACAGGAAGACGGCCAAGGAAGCCCGCAAGGCGGCCTTCAAGGCCCGCTCCCAGCAGGGCTGACGCGGCCCCTCCCCGCCCTGCACGCTGGCGCGCGCCCACCCGACCGCGAGCCAGGGGCCGCCGGCGGCCCGGCGAACGGCAGGGCGTGCGGCCAGGCGCGGCCGGTGGGCCGGGCCGGACTGGGTCTGGGCGGGGCGTGTGGGCAGGCGTGGCCGGTGGGCCGGCCGGAGCGCCGGGACGTGCGGTGGGCCGGGCCGGGGACGGGCGTGCGGCCGGGGGGCCGGGGCGGGGCGGGGCCGGACGTGGTGCCCGTGACGGGCGGGGCCGGGGCAGGCCGGGGGGCACCCGGGGCCGGGGTGGCGGCGGGCCGCGGCCGGGGAAGCAGGAAGTCGGTGGTCTTTGCGGGGAGTTCAGTCGGTGTTCAGACGCGGGCGGAAGCCTGGCCGCCGTCCGCCCCGCGCACCGCCGGGGGTTCCCCCGCCACGCGCACGCGTCCCCACAAGGAGCACCGATGCCGCTCAGCCGCCGAGAATTCACCGCCCGCACCGCCGCCGCGGGCACCGGCCTCGCCCTCACCGGCACCGTCGCGGCACTCGCCACGGCCCCCGGAGCCCTGGCCGCCGACGACGGCACGGCGCCCGGCGGCACCGCGCCCGGCAGGGACTGCGAGCCGGGCTACGGCCCGCTGGTCCCGGACCCGGCCGGCATCCTCGCCCTGCCCGCGGGATTCTCGTACCGCGTGCTCACCCACAGCGGGGTCACCACGCTCGAATCCGGGGAGCCCACCCCCGAGAAGCACGACGGGACCGCCGCCTTCGAGGGCCACCGCGGGGTCACCCTCCTCGTCAACAACCACGAGCTGAAGGGCAAGCGCTCCTCCTGGGCCCGCCCGGTGCCCCTCACCGAGGGGCTCGTCTACGACCCGGCGGCCGCGGGCGGCTGCACGGTCGTCGAGCTCCGCCCCGGCGGCGAGGTCGCGGAGTGGGTGGGCATCGCCGGCACCTCGACCAACTGCGCAGGCGGCACCACCCCCTGGGGCACCTGGCTGACCTGCGAGGAGAACGAGGACCTCGCGGGCAGGAACGGCATGACCAAGGACCACGGCTACGTCTTCGAGGTGGACCCGCACGACCGCCGCGCGAACCAGGACCCCCGGCCCGTCAAGGCCTTCGGCCGCTACGCCCACGAGGCCGTGGTCATCGACCCCAAGCGCGGGCACGCGTACCTGACCGAGGACGCCTCGGGCCCGAACGGCCTGCTCTACCGCTGGGTGCCGCCGCAGGACTTCCGCCACGGCCGGGGCCGGCTGCGCACCCTCGCCGACGACGCGGGCGTCCTCCAGGCCGCCAAGTGCTTCGACAGCGCCGGCCGGTTCGTGGACGACCTGTCCCGGGCCACCCGGATCGGCACCGTCTACGGGGTGGACTGGACCGACGTACCGGACCGGGACGCCCGTACGGTCCCGGTCCGCAAGCAGTTCGCGGAGGGGGCGGTCACCCGGGCCCGCAAGCTGGAGGGCATGTGGTGGGCGGACGGCGGGGCGTACTTCGTCTCCTCGTACGCGCGCGAGGAGAGCCCGGGCGCGGCGCACGACGGGCAGGTCTGGTTCTACGACCCGAAGCGGCGCACGATCCGGCTGACGGTGCTGCTCGGGGTGAACGCCGACCCGTCCGCGGACGGGGGCTACGACGGCCCCGACAACATCACCGTCTCGCCTTACGGCGGCCTGGTCATCGCCGAGGACGGCTCCGGCCTCCAGCACCTCTTCGGTGCGACGGAGAGCGGCCGCACCTACCCGCTGGCGCGCAACGAGCTGAACATCGGCACCGCCGAGGAGCCCGAGTACTCGGAGTTCACCGGGGTCTGCTTCGCCCCCGACGGGCGGACCCTCTTCGCCAACATCCAGGAGCCGGGCATCCTGCTCGCCATCACCGGACCCTGGCGCCGCAAGCGCTAGCAGGCCGGCCGGCGGGGGCGCTGCCGACAGCCCCTCGTCGGTCGCAGCCCGTCCGGCCGCACCCCGTCCGGTCGCGGTCCGTCCCGCCGTCGCCGGAGCGCCGCGCCCGTCAGCAGAGCTCCGCCGCCGCGGCCTCCGCGCGTGAGGCCGCGGCCCACTCCTCCAGCAGGAACTCGTAGGCCTCGGCCGGCCACTCGTCCCCCGCGAGGTTCTCGACGAGCAGCCGTATCGCGTCGTTCGCCTCTGCGGCGGAAGGACGCGCGGGGCCCGCGGGGATGAGTGTGTCGTACATGGGATCCAGGTTAGGGGCGGGCACTGACAACGACCCTCGAATTTCGCTCGAATGTGTCACCTCGGCCCGCCCCTTCCGTCAAAGTGCCTGCGCAGCAGGCTTGACCATGCCCCGCACTGTGCGGGACTTCACAAACTCGCCCATGGCCGTCATCTCCCATTCGCCCGAGAACTGCTTGATCAGCTTGGCCATCATGACCCCGGTCTGCGGCTCGGCGGTCGTGAGGTCGAAGCGGACCAGCTCCTCCCCGCTGGCGGCGTCGATGAGGCGGCAGTAGGCCTTGGCCACCTCGGTGAACTTCTGGCCCGAGAACGAGTTGACGGTGAAGACGAGCCCGGTGGCCTCGGCGGGCAGCCGCCCGAGGTCGACCACGATCACCTCGTCGTCCCCGGCGCCCTCGCCGGTCAGGTTGTCGCCGGAATGCTTGATCGCGCCGCCCAGGATGGACAGCCTGCCGAAGTAGCAGCTGTCCAGGTGGTTGCGCTGCGGGCCGTACGCGATGACCGACGCGTCGAGGTCGATGTCCTTGCCGCGGAACGCGGGCTCCCAGCCCAGACCCATCTTGACCTGCGAGAGCAGCGGCCGGCCGCCCTTGACGAGGGAGACGGTCTGGTTCTTCTGGAGGTTGACCCGGCCCTTGTCCAGGTTGATCTTGCCGCTCGCCGCCGGGGCAGCCGGGGCAGCCGGGGCCGCGGGCGGGGCGGGCGGGGCCGGGGGCACCTGGGTGGTGGCGGCCGCGGGGGCGGACGGCCATGCGCCGGGCTGCGGGGGAGCCGGCGGGGCGGGAGGCGCGGGAGGTGCGGCGACCGGGGCCGGGGCGGTGGCGGCGGCCGGCTCCTCGTCCACGGAGACCCCGAAGTCGGTGGCGATGCCCGCGAGCCCGTTCGAGTACCCCTGGCCCACGGCGCGGACCTTCCAGACCCCGCCGCGCAGGTAGACCTCGACCACGACGAGCGCGGTCTCGGAACCGAGCTGCGGCGGGGTGAAGGTGGCGATCACGCTGCCGGTGTCCGCGTTGCGCACGGTGGCGGTGGGCTCGATGCCCTGGAAGGTCTGCCCCGCGGCGTCCGGGCTGGCCGTGACGACGATCTTCTCGATGCCCGGCGGGACGGCGGCCGTGTCCACGGTGATCGCGTCGGGCGCGGCCCCGCCGCCGGACCGGTAGCTGACGCCCGGACCCGACGGCTGGTTGTAGAAGATGAAGTCGTCGTCGGAGCGCACCTTGCCGTTCGCGGCGAGGAGCAGCCCGGACACGTCGAGCCGTACCGGAGCGGCCACGTCCACCGTCACGCGGACGGTGTTCAGCGGCAGGTTCGAACCAGGGGTCATTGCGGTCATGCCCGGAGAACGACCGGGATGCCTTTGCCGTTCCCTTACCCGTCGGGAATTGAGGCCGCGGCGGGCCGCGGCCGGGCGGCGCGGGCTCAGCCCCGGTTGCGCGGGTGGTTCCGGGCGGTCCGCTCGTTGCCGAACTTGTACGCGCCCGTCCAGCGGGCCATCACCAGCTGCTCGTCACCCGCCTCCGCCTCGGCGAGGAACTTCTCGGCCCGGGCCCCCCGGAGGGTGCCCGCGGCCCGTCCGCGGTGGGTGATGACGACACTTCCGTCGCCGCGCTGCTCATACGTGAATCCAAAAGGTCTCGGCACGGCGCGAGTCTGCCCGGGCGCCCGCTGCGAGAGCAACGGGATTTCGCCGGACAGTTCAAGCCTCGCCGGAGTTTGAGGCGCGGCCGGGGACGGAGCCCCGGGAGACGGGGAGGGGGCGGGTGGGGAACGCCCCGCAGGGCCGCCCGGCCCGCCCGCCCGCCCGGCCCGCCCGCCCGGCCCGCCCGCCCGGCCCGCCCGCCCCCGGCCCGCCCGGCTCGGCCGCGCAGGACCCGGCTGTGACCCCCATGGGCCCGCCCGCGCCGCCCGGGCCCCCGCAGGCTCAGGCCGGGACCCACAGCCCCCGCAGCTCCCGGCTCAGCCCGCCACGCCGTCCACCCGCCGCGGCAGCCCCAGCGGGTTCGCCTCGCGCAGCTCCGCCGGCAGCAGTGCGTCCGGCACCGACTGGTACGCCACCGGCCGCAGCCACCGCTCGATCGCCGTCCCGCCCACCGACGTGGAGTGCGAGGTGGCGGCCGGGTACGGCCCGCCGTGGTGCTGGGCGGGGGCGACGGCCACGCCGGTCGGCCAGCCGTTGACGAGGACCCGCCCCGCCAGCGAGGCCGCCTGCGCGATCAGCTCCGCCGCCGGCCCCGGCGCACCCGCCGCTTCGGCGGCGGAGAGCTGGAGGGTGGCGCTGAGGTTGCCGGGCAGCCGCCCGAGCACCGCGGCCGCCTCCTCCTGGCCGGCGTACCGCGCGACGACGGTGACCGGCCCGAAGCACTCCTCCAGCAGCAGCTCGTACGCGCTTCCGGGAGCGGCCAGGTGGCGGGCCGGCACCTGGAGGAAGCCGGCCGCGACGGTGTGCTCCGCCCCCGCCTGCGTCCCCCCGCCGGAGCCCTCGCCGGACCCGGTGGCCGTGCCGGGCCCCGGGGCGACCGGCGCGGTGACGTCCGGGAGCGCGGCCCGGTCCCGTACGCCGGCCAGGAAGTTGTCCCGCATCCGGTGGTCCAGCAGGACCCCGGGGGCGGTGCCGGCCAGGGACTTGGCGAGCGCCTCGGTCACCCGGTCGCCGTCGGGGCCCTCCGGCACCAGCACCAGGCCCGGCTTCACGCAGAACTGGCCCACGCCGAGGGTCATGGCGCCCGCGAGGCCGGTGCCGATCTCCTCCGCGCGCTCCGCGGCGGCCGCGCCGGTGACCACGACCGGGTTGAGGGAGCCGAGTTCGCCGTGGAAGGGGATGGGCACCGGGCGGGCGGCGGCCGCGTCGAAGAGGGCGCGCCCGCCGCGGATGGAGCCGGTGAACCCGGCCGCGGTCACCAGCGGGTGCCGGATCAGCTCCAGCCCGGCGTCGAAGCCGTGCACCACCGCGACGGTCTCCTCGGGCAGCCCCGTCTGCACCGCGGCCCGGCGCAGCAGCGCGGCGCACAGCTCGGAGGTGGCCGGGTGGTCGGGGTGCGCCTTGACCACCACCGGGCAGCCGGCGGCGAGGGCGCTCGCGGTGTCCCCGCCGGGCACCGAGAAGGCGAGCGGGAAGTTGGAGGCCGCGTACACGGCCACCACGCCCAGCGGCACCTTGTAGCGGCGCAGCTCGGGGCGGGGCGGGGTCAGGGAGGGGTCGGCGCGGTCGATCCGGATGTCGAGGTAGCCGCCCTCCTCGACGAGGTCGGCGAAGGCCCGCAGCTGGTACGTGGTGCGGCCGAGCTCGCCGGTCAGGCGGGCGGCGCCGAGGGCCGTCTCGGCGTCGGCGGTCTCCACCACGGCCGCCGCCGAGGCGTCGAGCAGGTCGGCCGCGGCGCGCAGGAAGGCGATGCGGACGGTGCGGTCGGCGAGGGCGGCGCGGGCCGCATGGGCCCCGCGCACCGCCGCGTCCACCGCCTGGGGTGTGGCCTCCGCCGCAACCTGCTCGCGCTGCTTCCCGGTGCGGGGGTCCACACTCCAGACTGGTGCTGCTGCCATGGCCCACTGCCTCCTGGGTCTGCCCGGCCCGGCCGGCCCGGGCCCGCCGAATTGGCCCGGATCCCTCTCGGCCCGCCACAAGCTCGTTCAGTATTCTGAACGCGGTTCGTATAGGTGAATGATCGGCTCTGGTGCGGACTCTATTTCCGCTCCGGACGCGTGACAAGAGGGGCAAGAGGCGATGGCTACAGCCGAGTCAGGGGCGGCACCGGTCAAGTCCGCCGTGCGGACGGTCGAGTTGCTGGAGTGGTGCGCGGCCCGCCCGGGCCTGCACAGCCTGGCCGAGATACAGGAGGCGATCGGCTACCCCAAGTCCAGCCTCTACATGCTGCTGCGCACCCTGGTCGACCTCGGCTGGGTGGAGACGGACGCCACCGGCACCCGGTACGGGATCGGGGTGCGGGCCCTGCTCGTCGGCAGCTCGTACATCGACGGGGACGAGGTGGTCGCGGCCGCCCGCCCCACCCTCGACCGGCTCTCGGACGACACCACGGAGACCATCCACCTGGCCCGGCTGGACGGCACGAGCGTGGTGTACCTGGCCACCCGCCAGTCCCAGCACTTCCTGCGCCCGTTCACGCGGGTCGGCCGGCGGCTGCCCGCGTACTCGACGGCCCTGGGGAAGGCCCTGCTGGCCACGCATTCCGACGAGCAGGTGCGCGAACTGCTGCCGGAGCGGCTGGAACCGGTCACCGAGCACACCATCACCGACCGCGAGGTGCTGATCGAGGAACTGGCGCTCGTGCGGGAGCAGGGCTATGCGGTGGACCGCGAGGAGAACACCCTCGGGCTGCGCTGCTTCGGGGTGGCCGTGCCGTACCGGACCCCGGCCCGGGACGCGATCAGCTGCTCGGTGCCGGTGGCCCGGCTGACGCCGGGGCACGAACAGGTCATCAAGGCGGCCCTCTTCGACGCCCGGGACCGGCTGACGCTGGCGACGCGGAGGCTGTGAGACGGCGGCCGGGCCTCTCCCTGTGCAGGAGTGGGCCTCTCCCCGTGCAGGAGTGGGCCCCTCCCCGTGCAGGGGCGGGCCTCTCCCGTGCAGGGGCGGGCCTCTCCCCCGTGACGGGGCGGGCGTCTCCCCCGTGAAGGGGGTGGGCGTCTCCCCCGGGCGGGGGAGGCGGATCACCGTTGCGGGGGAGGTGGCGGGCGGGACGGGCCGGGATCGTGGAGGCATGAACACGCGAACCTCTCCTCTCCTTCCGGGTGTTGCCGCTCCGGGCAGCGCCCTCGGACCCCGGCGGCGGGCCCTGCGGGCCGTTGCCCTCCTCGCCACCGTCCCCTACCTCGTGCTGAAGACGGCCTGGCTGGCGGGCAGCACTCTCGGCATCCCCGAGGGCAGCGTCCTGCGGGATGCCGGGCCGGCCCTCACCCTCGCCAATGCGGCCACCCTCGCGATGGACGCCACCCTGGCCGTGCTCGTGCTCCTGCTCACCCGGCCGTGGGGGATGCGGGTGCGGGCCTGGCTGCTGACCGTGCCGGTCTACGTGGCCACCGGCCTGCTGACACCGATCATGATCGGGTTCCCGGGGCAGCTGCTCATACGGGCGGCGGGCGCGGCCGGGACCCCTGAGCACGCGAGACCCTTCCTCGAACCCTGGGTGTTCAACGTCGTCTACACCGGCTTCATCCTCCAGGCCCTCGCGCTGGCCGGACTGTTCGTGCCGTACGCCCGCGAGCGCTGGGGCGGGTACTGGCAGGGCGCCCTCGGCGCCCGGATGCCGGGCGCGGTGCGGTTCACGACCGGCGCGGCCGCCCTCGCCGGCGCGGCCGTGGCGGGCGCGCACCTCTACTGGGCCTGCGGCGGGAGCGCCGGCCTGGCCGGCAGCTCGGTGGGCGCGGACACGGGCACGGCGCGGATGATGCACGGGGTGCATGCCCTGTGCACCCTCGCCGCCGTCGCCGGTGCGCTCATACTCGCCCGCGGCGGGCGGACGGGAGCGCGCATACCCCTGGCCCTCACGTGGGTCGGCTCCTCGGCCACGGCCTGCTGGGGCGCCTGGCTGCTGATCGCCGCCGTGGTCCTCGTCTTCGACCCCTCCGAGCAGACCCCCACCGCCCTGGTGTTCGCCTACGCTGGCCAGATGATCACCGGCGGGCTCGTGGCGGCGGTCCTGACCGGGTACCTCGTGGGCCGCCGGCCCGCGTGAGCCCCGCTGGCCCGGGAGGGCGTGGGGAAGCGCAGGGGGCGCGGGGGACATGGGGGAGAGCGTGGGCAGCGGCGGAGGGGACGGCGTGCGCGCAGGCGTAGGCGAAGGCCTGCGGGAAGCGTCGCGGGACGGCATCCGGGAGGGCTTGAATGACGTCCGGGACGGCTTGAACGACGGTCTCCGGGACGGCTTGCGGGACGGCGTGCCGGAAGGCCTGCGGCGGGGCGTCGGCCGCCTGGCCGGGCGCCGGGCCCGGCTGGGCTGGGTGCACCTCGTGCTCGGCGGCGCCCTGCTCATGCCGTACTTCCTCCTCACGGGCACCCTGGTCGGCCTGATGGCGGGCGGCCGCAATGCATTCGCCTCGTTCCCGCTGATGCTCGGCTCCTACGCCCTGGCCCTGCCGTTGATCGCGGTCACCGGACTGTCCCCCCTGGTGCGGCCGATGTCGGTGGCCTCGGTGCGGGCCATGTGCGCCGTACCGGGGGAGCGGCTGGCGGAGGGGTCGGCCCGGTCGGGGGCGGCCCGGGTGCGGGCCGCGGGCTGGTGGACCCTCCACCTGGGAGTGGGGGCCCTGGTCAGCGCGCTGAGTCTGGCCGTACCGCCGATGGCGCTGGTGCTCCTGGTGCTGCCGTTCTGGCCGGCGCTGCGGAAGGCGCAGGTGCTCGACGCCCCCTGGTTCCAGTCCGGCGCCGGACTGGTCGCCGCGCCGGTGACCGGGCTGGCCGTCCTGGTGGGGCTGGCCGCGCTGGCCGCGGCGGGCGCGGAACTCCTGGCCAGGCTGGCCCCGGTGCTGCTCGGGCCGACCCCGGCCGACCGGCTGGCGGCCGCCGAGGAGCGGGCCGCGGACCTCGCCGTCCGCAACCGGCTGGCCCGGGAGCTGCACGACTCGGTGGGGCACGCGCTCAGCGCGGTCACCCTCCAGGCCGGAGCGGCCCGCCGGGTGCTGGACAAGGACACCGCCTTCGTCCGGGAGGCCCTGGCCGCCATCGAGGAGACCACCCGGCGCACGGTCGGGGAGCTGGACACCGTCCTCGGGCTGCTGCGGGACGGGGACGGGGACGGGGACGGGGACGGGGACGAGGCCCGGTCCGGCACCGCGCCGGCCCCCACCCTCGCGGCCGACCTGGACGGCCTGCTGGAGCGCACCCGGGCGGGCGGGTTCGAGGTGGACTCCGTGCCCGGCGACTGGTCGGCCCTGCCGCAGACGGTGTCGCGGGAGGCCTACCGGATCGTGCAGGAGGGGCTGAGCAACGCCCTCCGGCACGGCACCGGACCCGTGGTCCTGCGGATCACGGCGCGCGGGGCCGGACCGGACCCGGCGGCGGCCGGGGAGCGGGCGGGTACGCGTACGAAGGGAGAGGGCGCAGAGTTGGAGATCGTGATGCACAACCCGCTCGCCGCGGCGCCGGCCGCACGGCGGGACGGCGGCGGACGGGGGCTGCGGGGCATACGGGAGCGGGCCGGTCTGCTCGGCGGCACGGCCGAGGCGGGGGAGCACGACGGGCGGTGGCGGCTGCGGGCCACCCTGCCCCTCTCCGGATCCCCGGGAGGCCGGCGATGAGCGGGACTCCGCTGCGGATCGTGATCGCCGACGACGAGCGGATGGTGCGCACCGCCCTGCGGGTCATCCTCGACGCCGAGCCGGACCTGCACGTGGTCGGGGAGGCGGAGACCGGGGCCGAGGCGGTGTCCGTGGTCCGGGAGCTGCGGCCGGACGTCGTGCTCATGGACGTGCGGATGCCCGGCATCGACGGCATCCGGGCCACCGGGCAGATCCTCGCCGGCCTGGCCGAGCCCCCGCGGATCGTGGTCGTCACCACCTTCGAGAACGACGCCTACGTGTACGAGGCCCTGCGGGCCGGGGCCGCCGGGTTCCTGCTCAAGCGGGCCGCGGCCGAGGACCTGATCGCGGCGGTGCGGCTGGTCGCCCGCAGCGACTCGCTCCTCTTCCCCGCCGCCGTCCGGGCGCTCGCGGCGGAGCACGCCCGCCGGGAGCCGGCCGCTCCCGCCTGGGCGGCCCGGCTCACCGGCCGGGAGGCGGACGTCCTGCGCCTGATGGCGGGCGGGCTGTCGAACCACGAGATCAGCGAGCGGCTCGGGGTGGGCCCGGCGACGGTCAAGACGCATGTGGCGGCCGTGCTCGCGAAGACGGGGTCGCGGGACCGCACCCAGGCGGTCATCGCCGCCTTTGAAGGAGGACTCATGATGAAGAAAAGCTGAGAAGACCGCCACAACCGGGGCAGACCGGAACGCCCGGGGCGGCTCGTGCGTCTACCAGGGGGATGAACAAGACGATCAGGCGTGCGTCGGTCTTCTGTCTGATCCTGGTACTCGCCCTGCTGGTGCGGGTCACCTGGGTCCAGGCGTACCAAGGCCAGGCCCTCGCAGACGACGAGAACAACAAGCGGACGACCATCGCGCGGTACTCGGCTCCGCTCGGGAACATCATCGTGGGAGGGAATGCGGTCACCGGCTCGAAGAAGGTGGACCAGGGCAACTTCATGTACATGCGGACCTACACCGACGGTCCGCTGTACGCGCCGGTCACCGGCTACAGCTCGCAGGTCTTCGGCAAGAACCAGCTGGAGAAGCTGTACGAGAAGGTGCTCGACGGCTCGGACAACCGGCTGAAGAACCCGCTCGACGTGCTCACCGGCAAGCGGGCCGAACCCGGCAACGTCCTGACCACCATCGACCCCGCGGTGCAGAAGGCCGGCTACGCGGCGCTCAAGGGGAAGACGGGTGCGGCCGTCGCCATGGATCCCGCGACCGGGGCCGTCCTGGGCGTCGTGGTCAACCCGTCGTACGACCCCGGCCGGATCACCGGCGGCACCAAGAAGGACGGACAGGCCTGGAAGGAGCTGTCCGCCGACAACGGCAAGGCCATGCTCAACCTGGCCCTGCGCCAGCCGGTCGCCCCCGGCTCCACCTTCAAGCTGGTCACCATGGCGGCGGCGCTGGAGGACGGGCTCTACGACTCCATCGACGTGCCCACCGACAGCCCGGACCCGTACACCCTTCCGGGTACCAGGTACGTGCTGAAGAACGAGAGCGCCTCGGCCCCCTGCAAGAACGCCTCGCTGCGCACGGCCCTGCGGTACTCCTGCAACAACGTGTTCGCGAACCTCGCGCACAAGCTGGGCCAGGACAAGATGCGGGCCATGGCCGAGAAGTTCGGCTTCAACGACCCCGCGCAGGACATCCCGGTGCGGGCCACGGCCAGCAACTACCCCAAGAAGAAGATCTCGCCGGACCAGGTGGCGCAGACCGGCATCGGGCAGTTCGACGTGACGGCCACCCCGCTGCAGATGGCGATGGTGGCGGCGGCCGTCGAGAACGACGGGAAGCTCGTGGCCCCGCACATGGTCTCCGAGGTCACCGACGCCGACGGCAACGTGCTGGAGAGCTTCAAGGACGCCGGGTCCAAGGAGATCATGAGCGCGGACACCGCCGGGAAGATCCGCGACGCCATGCGGACCGTGGTCGAAGAGGGCGGCGGCGGCACCGCAAAGGTGGACGGCGCCGAGGTCGGCGGCAAGACCGGTACCGCTCAGCGCGGCGTGAACAACAGCCTCAACCCCTACGCCTGGTTCACCTCGTACGGCAAGGCGGGCGGCAAGCAGGTGGCCGTGGCCGTGGTGATCGAGAACTCGGACACCGACCGCTCGGAGATCGCCGGCGGCAGGCTGGCCGCCCCGGTGGCCCAGAAGATGATGGCGGCGGCACTCGGCAAGTAGCCCCGGCCGCCCCTCGCCCGCCGCTCGCCCGCCCCTCGGCCATGCCTGGTCTAGCCCCGGCCCCGCCCCGCCCCGACCCCGGCCCGGCCCCGGTCGGGGGTCGGATCGGGGTCCGGGTGGGGGCCGATCGGGGTCCGGGCGGGGCGGGGGCGCGCCGGGAACCGTTCGGGTACCCGGGGCGTTTCCCCTTCCATGATCCGGAATGCCTACCCCGCCGACCTCGACGAGATCGCCGCCCTCCACACCCGGGCGCGCGCCACGTACTACCGCGGCCGGATCCCCGAAGAGGCCTACCAGGCCGAGGCGGAACTCGCCCGCTCCCGGGAGGCGTGGGCCCATGCGGTCGAGCGCGGCGACGGCAGCGTGCTGTGCGCCGAGCGCCGCGGCAAGGTGGCCGGGGTCGCCGCCTTCCGGGTCGTGGACGGCGAGATGACCCTCACCCAGCTCCATGTGGATCCGCCGCACTGGCGCCAGGGGATAGGTGCCGAGCTGCACGCGGTGTGCGTCGCGCTCTGGTCCAGGGCCGGGGTGGCCCGCGCCCGGCTGGAGGTCTACGAGCACAACCGGCGGGCCCAGGCCTTCTACGCCGCCAAGGGCTGGCGCCCCGCCGGGCCCGGGTCCCGCGGCCACACCCACCGCGTCCTGTGGCTGGCCGTCCCGCCGCTCGGGGAATGACCCGCCCGTCCCCCGCGTTGTGCTCCCCGGTGCCCGGAGGCGATCCCTCCGCACCGTCCCGTCCCCCCCACCCACCGGAGAGAAGAACCCCATGCGCGTCGAGATCTGGAGCGACATCGCCTGCCCCTGGTGCTACATCGGCAAGGCCCGGTTCGAGAAGGGGCTCGCCGGATTCGCGCACCGGGACGAGGTGGAGGTCGTGTACCGGTCCTTCGAGCTCGACCCCCACCGGCCGAAGGGGGACACCGGGCCCGTGCTCGCCATGCTGGCGAAGAAGTACGGGCGCACCCTCGACGAGGCGCGCGGCATGGAGGAGTACGTGGCGCAGAGCGCCCGCGCCGAGGGGCTGGACTACCGCACCGAGGGCCGGGACCACGGCAACACCTTCGACATCCACCGGCTGCTGCACCTGGCCGCCGCCCACGGTCGCCAGGAGGCCCTGCTCGACCTCGCGTACCGCGCCAACTTCGCCGAGGAGCGTTCGGTGTTCGACCCCGAGGTGCTGATCGCCCTCGCCGTCGAGGCCGGACTGGACGAGGCGGCGGCCCGGGCGGTGCTCGCGGACGAGGGCGCGTACGCCGACGAGGTGCGCGCGGACGAGCGGGAGGCCGCGGCGCTCGGCGCCAACGCCGTGCCGTTCTTCGTGCTCGACCGCCGCTTCGGGATCTCCGGCGGGCAGCCCGCCGAGGTGTTCACGCAGGCGCTGGAGCAGGCCTGGCAGGGGCGCGAGGAGAGCCCGTCGGCGGCGGCCGCCGAGGGCTGCGAGCCGGAAGGCGCCTGCCCGGTCCCGTAGGCAGCAGTCTGCGCTCTGACCAGCAGATATAAGTATTACTTGGATTCGGGGCAAAGAAATAGCCCATGGACTTTGAGAGGGGGAGGTCCCAGAGTGGGCGCATGGACCTTCCCCTTGCCGAACTGACCGGCGCGGAGTTCGCGCCCACGACCACCTACCTGAACACCGCCACCTGCGGGGTCATGCCCCGCCGGGCGGTGGACGCGGTACGGGAGATGGCGGAGGCCGCCGGGGCCGGCGAGAGCGCCGGCTTCGGCAGCTTCGAGCGCACCGAGCGGGTCCGTGCGCTCTTCGCCCGCCTCGTCGGCGTGCACCCGGACCGGGTCTCGCTCGGCTCCGCGGTCGCCACCCATGTCGCCCTGGTCGCCGCCGCCCTGCCGCCGGGCGCCGAAGTCCTGATCCCGGAGGGCGAGTTCGCCTCCGTGATCAACCCCTTCGTGATGCGCGGGGACCTCAAGCTGAGGTTCGCGGCCCTGGAATCCCTCGCCGAATCGGTGGACCGGGACACCGCCCTGGTGGCCCTCAGCGCCGTGCAGTCCGCGGACGGGCGGGCCGCGGACCTGCCCGCGATCCGGGCGGCCACGGCCGACTGCGGAGCCCGCATGCTCGTGGACGCCACCCAGGCCGCGGGCTGGCTGCCCTTCGACGCCGCCCCCTACGACTACACCGTCACCGCCGGCTACAAGTGGCTGCTCGCCTCCCGCGGCGCCTCCTACCTGACCGTCTCCGAGGAGGCGCAGGAGGTCCTCGCCCCGCTGCACGCCGGCTGGGTGGCCGCCGCGTCCATGTGGGACGCGACGTACGGACCCATGCCGGAACTCGCGCGCACCGCGCGGCGGTTCGACGAGAGCCCCGGCTTCCTCGCGTACCACGCGGCCGAGCCCTCGCTCGAACTCCTGCTCCGCGCCGGGACCGCTGCCGTCCACGCCCACAACACCGCACTCGCCGCCCGCTACCGGGCCGGGCTGGCCGAGCTGGGCCACCGGCCCGTCCCGGGCGGTGCGCCGATCGTCTCCGTGCCGGGGCTGGCGGACCGGCAGCCCGCCCTGGCCGAGGCGGGCATCCTCACCGCCGCCCGCGCCGGATCGCTGCGTGCCTCCTTCCACCTCTACAACACCGAGGCGGAGGTGGACCGGCTCCTGGACGCCCTCTCGGGGGCCTGACGCCCCCCGCCGGGCCCTGCGTACAGTGCGGGCATGAGCGAACAGGCTGACCGGCCGGACGAGGCCGTGCTGCACGTGAAGGGGCGGGTGCTCGTCGGGCCCGAGGAGGTCCGGGACGAGCTGTGGGTCGTGGGCGGGCGGGTCTCGTTCACCCGCCCGGCGACGGCCCGCGAGACCGTGACGGTGACCGGCTGGGCCCTGCCGGGCCTGGTCGACGCCCACTGCCACGTGGGCCTCGACCGGCACGGCCCGGTGGACGAGGCGACGAGCGAGAAGCAGGCCCTCACCGACCGCGACGCGGGCACCCTGCTGATCCGCGACGCGGGCTCCCCCTCCGACACCCGCTGGATCGACGACCGCCCGGACCTCCCCAAGGTGATCCGGGCCGGGCGCCACATCGCCCGCACCCGGCGGTACATCCGCAACTACGCCCACGAGATCGAGCCGGCCGACCTCGTGTCCCACGTGGCCCGCGAGGCGCAGCGCGGGGACGGCTGGGTCAAGCTCGTCGGCGACTGGATCGACAGGGACGCCGGGGACCTGACCGCCTGCTGGCCGCGCGCCGAGGTGGAGGCGGCGATCGCGGAAGCCCACCGGCTCGGGGCCCGGGTCACGGCCCACTGCTTCGCCGAGGACTCCCTGCGGGACCTGGTCGAGGCGGGCATCGACTGCATCGAGCACGCCACCGGGCTGACGGAGGAGACCGTCCCGCTGTTCGCCGAGCGCGGGGTGGCCATCGTCCCGACGCTCGTGAACATCGCCACCTTCCCGAAGCTCGCCGAGGGCGGGGAGTCGAAGTTCCCGCGCTGGTCGGCGCACATGCGGCGGCTGTACGAGCGCCGCTACGACACCGTACGGGCGGCGTACGACGCCGGCGTGCCGGTCTTCGTGGGCACGGACGCCGGGGGATCGCTGCCGCACGGCCTGGTCGCCGCCGAGGTGGCGGAGCTGGTGAAGGCCGGACTGCCGGCCCTCGACGCGCTGTCGGCGACGGCCTGGCGGGCCCGGGAGTGGCTGGGCCGGCCCGGGCTCGTGGAGGGCGCCCCCGCCGACCTCGTCGTGTACGGCGCCGACCCGCGGGAGGACGTGAACGTGCTGGCCGACCCGCGCCGGGTGGTGCTGAACGGGCGGCCCGTCGCCTGAGCCCACCCGGACGGACGGCGGCCGGTGGACCGCTGCCGCGGTTGACGAGGCCGTTACCCCGGCCCGGCGTGGCTCGTTTCCGTCGCCCTCGGACCTGCCCCGGAGGCGGTGTGCGCTCCGCGTACGCCGCCTCCGCCCGTTACAGGTGGGGTGTCCGAGAACCTACGGGCCCACCGATTCGAATGCGAGAGCGGAAACCCCTCTTTGGAGTGAACTCACCTCAGGTTGCCGCCCGTTCACTCTCAGTGCGTAAAGATTCCCGGGTCGAGGCCCGCAGCGCACGCAATGTCCCCCATTGGCGTCGCCGCCGGCTCCATAACTCGTTGGGGGTTCCACCACCTTGAACAGCAACACCTCCCGCCTGCCCGCACGCCGCACCTCCGCCGCGCTGACCGCCGCGGCCCTGGCTGCCGGCCCCCTCGCCCTGCTGGCCGCGGCTCCCGCGCACGCCACCACCGGCGGGAACGGGAAGGCGAACGCCGTCGTACTGCGCACCGGACTGGACATCGGCCTGCTCAACAAGTCCGTGCACGTCCCGCTCAAGGCCTCCCTGAACGAGGTCAGCGCCCCGGCGACGGCCGGCAAGACCGCACTCTCCGTCAGCCTGGACGGCGTGGACCAGGGCCGCCCGTTCCAGGTGCTGCGCGCGGACGTCGCGACCGCCCGCGCGAGCGCCGACCGCAAGCGCGCCGCCGGCTACGCCAACCTCGTCCGCGCGAAGATCCACGTGCCCGGCCTCCCCCTGCTCTCCCTCATCGAGGTGGAGAAGGTGACCTCCCGGGCGGTCTGCGAAGCGGGCAAGCGGCCGGTGGCCGAGTCGAACGTGCTCGGGGCCGTCACCGTCCTCGGCAAGAAGGTCACGCTCAGCGCGGGCGGCACCACCAAGGTGACCGTGCCCGCCGTCGGCGAGGTCAGCCTCGAACTCTCCGCCACCGAGACCGGCTCGCGCACCGCGGCGGCCACCGCCCTGCGGCTGCGGGTCTCGGTCAACCCGCTCAAGCTGAACGTCGCCGAGGTCGAGGGCGAGGTCGTGCTCGCGCAGGCCTCCTGCAAGGCCCCCACGGCCACCCGGCCCACCCCCGAGCCCACGCCGAGCCAGCCGAAGCCCGCCGCCGTGAAGCCGCCGGCGAAGACCGGCATGAAGCCGCAGTCCGGCGGCGAGGCCAACCTCGCCGAGACCGGCGGCAGCTCCACCACCCCGTACATCGCGGGCGGCGCGCTGCTGCTGCTCGGCTCGGGCGCCGGAGCGATGGTCCTGACGGCCCGCGGGCGGGGGCGCCGCGGCATCTGACCGGCCCGAGGGGGGACCGGAAAGGGGAAACCGGCCCGAGGGGGGACCGGAAAGGGGAAACCGGCCCGAGGGGGGACCGGTGAGACCGGCCCGAGGGGGGACGGTCAAGGGGACCGGCCCGAGCGTGACCGGTCGGGGGACCGGCCCGAAGGGGGCCACCGGCCCGGGGACCGGCAGAGGGGGAGCGGGGAGGGCGTGCGACGGCGCGCCCTCCCCGTGCCGTACGCAGGACCCCGCCGGACCGCGCCTCGGCGCCCCGCCGGGTGCGGGCCCGGCCGGAAGCACCGGTCCGGCTGAAACCCGGCGGGGGTCAGCGCCGCGCGGGGGTCAGCGCCCCCGCCCCTGCCCCGGCTCAGCGCCCAGAGGCGTCAGCGCCCCGCGGAGGTCAGCGCCCCGCGAGGGTCAGGGCCCGGTCCAGGGCCTGGAGGAAGCGGCCCGTCGTGGCGCGGTCGCGCACCGCCAGCCGCAGCCAGTCCGGCCCCAGCCCGGGGAACGTGTCCCCGCGCCGCACCGCGAAACCCAGCGTCCGCAGCCGCTCCCGCACCTCGTCCGCGTGCTCCAGCCGGATCAGGACGAACGGCCCCTCCGCCGGACCCGCCGCCCGGATCTCCTCGAACTCCGCCAGCCCGGCCAGCAGATGGGCCCGGTCCACCGCGATCTGCCGGGCCGCCGCCTCTGCCTCCGCGAGCGCCCGCTCCGACACACAGGCCTCCGCCGCCGCCAGCGCCGGAGTCGAGACCGGCCACAGCGGCTGCGCCCGCTCCAGCGCGGCGATCGTCGCCGGCTCGGCGAGCACGTAGCCGATCCGCAGCCCCGCCAGCCCCCAGGTCTTCGTGAGGCTGCGCAGCACCACCAGACCCGGCACGTCGGTACGGCCCGCCAGTGCCTCCCGTTCGCCCGGCACCGCGTCCATGAAGGCCTCGTCGACCACCAGGTACCGCCCCGGCCGGGCCAGCTTCACCAGCAGCTCCGCCGGATGCAGCACCGAGGTCGGGTTCGTGGGATTGCCGACCACCACCAGATCCGCGTCCTCCGGGACCGTCTCCGGATCCAGCCGGAAGCCGTCCGGCTCCCGCAGCAGCACCCGCTCCACGGTGTGCCCCGCGTCCCACAGCGCCGCCTCCGGCTCCGTGAACTGCGGGTGCACGACCACCGGCCGCCGCACCGGCAGGGCCCGTGCCAGCAGGACGAAGGCCTCGGCCGCCCCCGCCGTCAGCAGCACCCGCTCCACCGGCAGCCCGTGGCGGGCCGCCACCGCCGCCCGCGCCGCCCGCCCGTCCGGGTAGGCGGCCAGCGCGTCCAGCGACCCGGCGATGCGCTGCCGCAGCCAGCCCGGCGGGGTGTCGGACCGTACGTTGACGGCCAGGTCCACCAGCCCCGCCCCGGCCTGCCCGCGCACCTCGGCGTCCCCGTGGTGGCGCAGGTCGTGCGCCCCCGCCGGGGCCAGCGCCACCGCGCAGGTGGCCCCCGCCGAGCGGGTCTTCGGCACCAGCAGCCGTCCGCCGGCCGCCAGCGCCGCGGCCTCCGCGACCGACGGGGTGCCCGCGGCGTCCCGGACCGCGGCCGACGGATGAGGTACGGCCACCCCCGCCAGCCGCTCGGCCCCGTAGGTCACCAGCGGCACCCCGAAACGTTCCGCCGCCCCCACGATGCCCGCCTCACCGGCCTTGGCCTCCACCGTGGCCAGGGCCGTGACGGCGCTGTACGGCAGGCCCGCCCCGGTCAGGGCGTCCTCGACCAGAGCGCAGACCTCGTCCGCGGACACGCCCCTGCGGGCACCGACACCGACGACGACGCGGGCCGCGGCCGCGCCGGATATGAGACCGGTCAATGCAGGTCCTCTCAAAACGTGGGGGGAACAGCGTGCACGAAAGCCCGCCAGTCTGTAAGCAAGGGGGATGGCGGTGATCGTGGCTCTGGGCGCGTTCCTGATGACGCTGGCGGGCGGGTGGACGGCTCAGCGCGTCACCGACCGCCGGCACCTCGTGCTGGGCCTCGCGGGCGGGCTGATGCTCGGCGTGGTGGGCCTGGACCTGCTGCCGGAAGCCCTGGAGGCCGCGAGGGACGAGGTGTTCGGGGTGCCGGCCGCCCTGCTGCTCTTCGTGGCAGGGTTCCTCGTCGCCCACGTCGTGGAGCGGCTGCTCGCCGTCCGGCACGCCGCGCACGGGGCGGGGAACGGGCACCGGGGCGGGCCCGGCCACGGGCACGGACATGGCGAGAGTCACACGGACGGCGGTGCCGCGGGCCCCGGTCCCCGGGACGCGATCGCCGGCGGCCGGACCCCGCAGGTGGGCCTGACCGCCGCGGCCGCCATGGTGGGGCACAGCCTCGCCGACGGGGTCGCCCTCGGCGTGGCCTTCCAGGTCGGCGGCGGCATGGGGACCGCCGTGGCCCTTGCGGTGATCACCCACGACTTCGCCGACGGGTTCAACACGTACACGCTCACCAGCCTCTACGGGAACGCCCGCCGCAAGGCCGTGACGATGCTGTTCGCCGATGCGCTGGCCCCCGTCGTCGGCGCCGCGTCCACGCTGTTCTTCACTCTTCCGAAGGAACCGCTCGGGGCCTATCTCGGGTTCTTCGGCGGCGCCCTGCTCTACCTCGCCGCCGCCGAGATCCTCCCCGAGGCGCACCACCGGCACCCCGCGCTGTCCACCCTCCTGTGCACGGTCGCCGGCGTGGCCGGCATCTGGCTGGTGGTGGGCATCGCGGAGTGACCGGCGCGGCGGGTTCACGGCCGCGCGCCGCCCCGCGTTCCGCCCTGGGCGTACGCCGCCGACGCGGCCGCGAACCGGGCGGCCACCGAAGGCTCCGCCGCCCAGTGCGTGTGCAGGTAGCTGGCGTGCACCCCGCCCGAAACGAAGCCCTCCACCCGGCGCTCCGGGTGGGTGAACCCCCAGGCGGGGGCCGGGCCGGCGGTCGGCTCGACCACCGTGCGGTGGAACTCGTGGCCGCGCAGCCGGGTCCCGGCCGGGGCGAGCACGCTGTCCGAGACCGCGACCGCCTCGCGGTAGCCGAGGGTCAGGCGCTCCGACATCCGGGCGTCGGCGTCGAGGACCCCGCACATCGGCTTGCCGTCCAGCGAACGGGCCAGGTAGAGCAGGCCCGCGCACTCGGCGGCCACGGGGGCGCCGGCCGCGGCCAGTTCGGCCACGGCCTTGCGGAGAGGTTCGTTCTCCGCGAGGTCGTGGGCGTAGACCTCGGGGAAGCCGCCCCCGATCACGAGGCCCGTCGTTCCCTGGGGAAGGGCCTCGTCCTTCAGGGGGTCGAAGGTGACCACCTCGGCGCCGGCCGCGCGGAGCAGTTCCGTGTGCTCGGCGTACGAGAACGTGAACGCGGGGCCGCCGGCGACGGCGATCAGGCCGCGGCGGGTTTCGGGGGCTCCGCCCCCGGACCCCCGCGCCTCGAACGCCGGCGGTGCTGGATTCGGCCCCCGTTGCGTCTCGGAGGCAGGCGCGGCCGGGGTCGGCCCCCGGTGCGCCTCGAACCCCGGCGGGGCCGGGGTGGCGGCCGCCGTTGAGGTCAGGGCCCGCTCCGGGGACCAGGTCTCGCAGGGCAGGGGCGGGGCCGAGCGGGCCAGGGCGAGGAGGGCCTCCAGGTCGCAGCCCGCGCGGACCTGCTCGGCCAGGGCCCGTACGGAGTCCAGCGCGTCCGCGCGGCGCTCCGCGACCGGGACCAGGCCCAGGTGGCGGGAGGGCGCCGACACCTGCGGGGCCCGGCGCAGGACGCCCAGCACGGGCATGCCGGCCTCGTCCAGCGCCTCGCGCAGCATCGCCTCGTGCCGGTCCGAGCCGACCTTGTTGAGGATCACCCCGCCGATCCGCACCTGCGGGTCGAACGAGGCGAACCCGTGCACCAGGGCCGCCACCGACCGGGACTGCGAGGACGCGTCCACGACCAGCACCACCGGCGCCCTCAGCAGCTTCGCCACGTGCGCCGTCGAGGCCAGCTCGCCCCGCCCCGCGGCCCCGTCGTACAGGCCCATGACCCCCTCGACCACCGCCAGGTCGCAACCCGCCGCCCCGTGCGCGAACAGCGGGGCGACCAGCTCCGGCCCGCACATGAAGGCGTCCAGGTTGCGCCCCGGACGGCCGGTGGCCAGCGCGTGGTAGCCCGGGTCGATGTAGTCCGGCCCGGCCTTGTGCGGGGACACGGCGAGCCCGCGCTCCGCGAAGGCCGCCATCAGCCCGGTGGCCACCGTGGTCTTGCCGCTGCCCGAAGAGGGCGCGGCGACCACCAGCCGGGGGACGTCCACACTCACCACTCGATGCCCCTCTGGCCCTTCTGACCGGTGTCCATGGGGTGCTTGACCTTGGTCATCTCGGTGACGAGGTCGGCGAACTCCACCAGCTTCTCCGGCGCGTTCCGGCCGGTGATCACCACGTGCTGGGTGCCGGGCCGGTTGCGCAGCACCTCGATCACCTCGTCGGTGTCGATCCAGCCCCAGTGCAGCGGGTACGCGAACTCGTCGAGCACGTACAGCCGGTGGGTCTCGGCCGCCAGGTCGCGCTTGACCTGCTCCCAGCCCTCGCGCGCCGCCTGCTCGTTGTCCAGCTGCGCGTCGCGCTGCACCCAGGACCAGCCCTCGCCCATCTTGTGCCAGACCACGCTGCCGCCCTTGCCGGTCTCGCCGAGGGCCTTGAGGGCGTTCTCCTCGCCGACCTTCCACTTGGCCGACTTGACGAACTGGAACACCCCGATCGGCCAGCCCTGGTTCCAGGCCCGCAGCGCCAGCCCGAAGGCCGCCGTGGACTTGCCCTTGCCCGGGCCGGTGTGCACGAAGACCAGCGGCCGGTTGCGGCGCTGGCGCGTCGTCAGACCGTCGTCCGGGATGACGGTCGGCTGTCCCTGGGGCATTACGCGGCCCTCCTGTTGTGGTGGTTGATGTCCGAAGCCGTGCGTACGTCCTTGACCAGGCCCGCGATCGAGTCCGCCCGCAGCCCGTCGAGGGTTACGGCCGGCCCGCCGAGATCGGCCGCGAGCCGGCCGGCGAGGCCCAGGCGCACCGGGCCCGCCTCGCAGTCCACGACCACCGAGGCGGTGCCCTCGGCGGCCAGCAGCCGTGCCGAACGGGCCGCCAGCCCCAGCGCGTCCGGGCCGGACGTGGCCCGCCCGTCCGTGACCACGACCAGCAGCGGCCGCCGCGAGGGGTCCCGCAGCCGCTCGATGCGCAGCACCTCGCGGGCCTTGAGCAGCCCGGCGGCCAGCGGGGTGCGGCCGCCGGTGGGCAGCTGCTCCAGCCGCGCCGCGGCCGCGTCCACGGACGAGGTGGGCGGCAGGGCCAGGGTGGCCGAGCCGCCGCGGAAAGTGATCAGGCCGACCTTGTCGCGCCGCTGGTAGGCGTCCAGCAGCAGCGACAGCACCGCGCCCTTGACGGCGCCCATCCGCTGCCGCGCCGCCATCGACCCGGAGGCGTCCACGACGAACAGCACGAGGTTGCCCTCCCGGCCCTCCCGCGCCGCCTGCCGCAGGTCGTCCCGGCGGACGACCAGCCCGGGGCCGGAGCGCCCGCGGGCCCGCTGGTGCGGGGCGGCCGCCTGCACGGTCGCCGCCAGGTGCAGCTTGGTCAGCTGACCGCGGGGCCGGTGCGCGCCCGTGGTCCGGCCGTGCGCGGTACGGGCCCGTGAGCGCCGCCCGGAGGCACCCTCGCCGAGCCCGGGCACGCTGAGCACCTTCGTACGGAAGGGCTCCGCGGCCCGTACGGCGGCCTGCTCGGGCGCCGTACCGCCCTGCCCGGTCTGCGGCGAGGGCTCCCGGGCCGCGGACTCCTGCGCGGCCGGCTCCTGCTGCGGGGGCTCGGGGGCCTCCGCCTGCTGCGGACCGTCGGGGGCACCGCCCTGCGGGGGCACCCCGCCGCCGTCGGGACCGCCGTCCGGACCGCCCTCGGGACCGCCGTCCCCCGGGCCCTCCGGGTCCGGCTCGGGCTCCGGCTCGTCGTCCGGGAAACCGTCGAGGATCCGGTCGAGCAGCTCCTCGTCCAGACCCGGCGCGTCGAACGGATTGCGGCGGCGCCGGTGCGGCAGCGCCAGCAGCGCGGCCTGCCGGACGTCCTCCTTGCGCACGGACGTGCGCCCGGCCCACGCGGCCAGCGCCACGGCCGTGCGCGCCATCACGATGTCGGCGCGCATGCCGTCCACCTCGAACCCGGCGCACACCGCGGCGATCCGGAGCAGCGCCGCGTCCCCGAGCACCACCGCGGGCAGCAGGGCGCGGGCCGCCGTCACGCGGTCGCGCACGGCCGCCTCGTCCCCGGCCCAGCGGACGGCGAAGGCCTCGGGATCGGCGTCGTACGCGAGTCGGCGCCGGACCACCTCGACCCGCTGCTGCGGCTCGCGGGAGGCGGCGACCTCGACGGTCAGCCCGAACCGGTCGAGCAGCTGCGGCCGCAGCTCGCCCTCCTCCGGGTTCATGGTGCCGACGAGCAGGAACCGGGCGGCATGGCGGACGGAGACGCCCTCGCGCTCCACGTACGACGAGCCCATCGCGGCCGCGTCCAGCAGGACGTCCACGAGGTGGTCGTGGAGCAGGTTGACCTCGTCCACGTAGAGGATGCCGCGGTTGGCGTCGGCGAGCAGGCCCGGCTCGAAGGCCTTCACCCCGTCGGCGAGGGCCCGCTCGATGTCGAGGGCACCGACGAGCCGGTCCTCGGAGGCGCCGATGGGGAGTTCCACCATCCGCGCGGGTCGGGCACTGCCCTCGACGCCCTCGTGCGGGCCGTCCGGGCACTGCGGATCGGGCCCGCCCGGGTCGCAGCTGAACCGGCAGCCGGTCACGACCGGGACCGGGGGCAGCAGCGCGGAAAGGGCGCGCACGGCCGTGCTTTTGGCCGTGCCCTTCTCCCCGCGTACGAGCACCCCGCCGACTGCCGGGCTCACGGCATTCAGCAGCAGGGCCAGCCGCAGGTCCTGCTGACCGACCACCGCGGTGAACGGATAGGGCGTGCTCACAGCTTCACTCCTTCATCCCACATCTCCAGCCCGGCCGGAACATCCGGCTCCGCGGCAACTCCCAGCCCCGCCGGCGCTCGGGGCGCGGGGTCCGGGGCAGAGCCCCGGGGGCGCGGTGGCGCCTCGCGCGCGCTCACGGCGCCCCCGGCGGTACGAACGGGAGCCCCGCCGGGGCCCCCGACTCGATCAGCCGCAGCAGCGCATCCGTGTCGGCGTGCTCCTCGATCAGGTCGCCCAGCAGGTCGAGCTGCTCCTCCCGCAGCGTCCCGAAGGACGTGTCGGGAGCCGGCACGAACCGGCGCCCGGCGGCGGCCGCGACCTCGCGCAGGAAGGCCCGGCGGAAGCCGTCGCTCTCCAGCGAGCCGTGCCAGTGCGTCCCCCACACCGAGCCCACCCGGCACCCGTCCAGGAACGGCTCGCCGCCCCGGACCTCGGCCACGCCGTGGTGGATCTCGTACCCCTCGACGGGCTCCCCGAGCGCCTCGCCCACCGGTCGCGCCAGGGTCTTCTCCACGGCGAACCGGACGGAGACCGGGAGCAGCCCCAGGCCCGGCACCGTGCCGGCCCGGGACTCCACCTCGTCCTCGATCACCTCGCCCAGGGCCTGGAACCCGCCGCAGATGCCGAGCACCGGCCGCCCCTCGGCGGCCCGCCGGGCCAGCGCGTCCGCCAGCCCGCGCTCGCGCAGCCACTCCAGGGCCTTCACCGTGCCGCGGGTGCCCGGCACGACGGCCAGGTCGGCGTCCGCCAGCTCCTCGGGGCGGTCCACGAACCGCACCACCACGCCGGGCTCGGCGGCCAGCGCGTCCACATCGGTGAAGTTGGACATCAGCGGCACCGCGCACACCGCGACCCGCAGCACGTCCTCGCCGACCGGCGGCGCGACCGCGGACTCGCGCACGGCCCCGCGCAGCGAGACCCGCAGCCCGTCCTCCTCGTCGATGCCCAGCCCGTGCCGGAAGGGCAGCACCCCGAAGGTCTCGCGGCCGGTGAGCCCGCGCAGCATCTCCAGGCCGGGTTCCAGCAGGGTCACATCCCCGCGGAACTTGTTCACCAGGTAGCCGGCGACCAGTTCCTGGTCCGCGGGGCTCAGCAGCGCCGTCGTACCGAAGAAGGAGGCGAAGACCCCGCCCTTGTCGATGTCCCCGACGACCACGACGGGGAACCGCGCGGCGCGCGCGATGCCCATGTTCACGATGTCGGTCCGGCGCAGGTTGATTTCGGCCGGGCTGCCCGCCCCCTCGCAGATCACTGCGTCATACGTGCCCCGGAGCTGCGCCAGGCAGTCCGTGACCACGCCGAGGAGCTGCTCCTGCCGCCCGCCGTGGTAGCCGCGCGCGCTCATCTCGCCGACCGGCTTGCCCAGCAGCACCACCTGGCTGCTGCGGTCGCTGCCCGGCTTGAGCAGCACCGGGTTCATCAGCGCGGTCGGCTCCACCCGGGCCGCCTGGGCCTGCATCGCCTGGGCCCGGCCGATCTCTGCGCCCTCGCGGGTCACGAAGGAGTTGAGCGACATGTTCTGGGCCTTGAAGGGGGCCACCTTGACCCCCTGGCGGGCCAGCCAGCGGCAGATGCCCGCGGTGACCACGCTCTTGCCCGCGTCCGAGGTGGTGCCGGCGACCAGCAGACCGCCCCCCAGTGCCCCCGTGCTCATCGGCGTCCCTTCCGTGCGTAGGAGACGAGCGAGCGGCCCGCCACGCAGGCGCCCAGCGCGAGCCAGGTCACCCGCCGGGAGAGCCGTACCGCCCGTTCGATGTCGGCGACTTCGACCGGCCGGCCCGCCGCGCCGTTGAGCACCGCCCGGTGCTCGACCCGGCCCGCATACGCGAGGGTGCCGCCCATCCGGACGCCGAGGGCGCCGGCGAAGGCGGACTCCACCGGGCCGGCGTTGGGGCTCGGGTGCTTGTGCGCGTCGGCCCGCCAGGCCCGGACCGCCCCCCGACGGTCCGGGCCCGCCAGTACGGCCGCGGCCGCGGTGAGCCGGGCGCCCGGCCAGCCGGCCAGGTCGTCCAGGCGGGCGGAGGCCCAGCCGTAGCGCAGGTACCGGGGGGACTTGTGGCCGACCATCGCGTCGAGCGTGTTGACGGCGCGGAAGGCGAGCAGTCCGGGGACCCCGCCGAGGGCTCCCCACACGAGTGCGCCGACCACGGCGTCGGAGGTGTTCTCGGCCACGGACTCGACCACGGCGCGCGCGATCTGCTGCTCGTCGAGGGAGTGCGGGTCGCGCCCGCACAGGTGCGGCAGCCGCTCCCGGGCCACCTCCCCGTCCCCGGCCGCCAGCGCCCCGCCGATGGCCCGGGCCTCCCGGCCCAGCGAGGTGCCGCCGACGACGGTCCAGGTGGCGGCGGCGGTCAGGGCGATCCGCAGGGCGGCCGGCCGGCGGCGCACGGCGCGGGCGCCCAGTGCTCCGAGGGCGGCCGCGCCCCCGGCGCAGACCAGGGTGTGCAGGGCGCCGCGGGCGCGCTGCTCGTGGGGCGCGTCCTTCCACAGGACGCCTTCCACGGCGGCGGCGGCACGGCCGAAAGCGGCGACGGGGTGCCCGCGGCGCGGATCGCCCAGGATCCGGTCGCCGATCAGCCCGGCCGCCGCGCCGTACGCGAAAACGCGATCGGCACGCATGGCGTGTATGTCCTCACTCAGGGTCCGCGCCCTGGTTCGACGTGACCGGCGGTGAGAGTCTCCTGGCTCCCGGATCGGCTGTTCCCCCGGCCTTCCAGCCCCGCGGGGCCGTGACGCACGGTGGGGGAGAGCTCCCCGGTGACAGTGGCGGGACCGCGCCGGATTCGCACCGGACTTCCTCTCCTGCCGCCGTGTTGGCCCGGGCAGTCCACCACGCACCGCAATGGCCCGTCAACTCGCCGTTGACCTGCGAAGGCGCAGTGTGCGCAGGCCCACAGCCGGACCGCGGCCGGACGGCGACGGGGGCGCACACCGGCCCTGCGGTGCGCTCCCCGCGGGTACGCGAAAGCTCCCCCGGAGGAGTCCTCAGGGGGAGCTTCCGCGGTCGTCAGCTGACGATCAGGTAGATCCCGTAGGCCACGGCCGCGGCGCAGAGCGCGAAGGCGGCGTAGGCACCGGTGCGGGCGACGGTGGCGGTGCCGCCCTGCTCGACGGCGGCCTCGTGCTTCGAGAGGCCGACGAGGCCGATGGTGAAGAGGGCCACGAGGGCCACGGTGGCGCCGAGGCTGACTCCGAAGACGGAGCCGAGAGCTGCCCAGTCGATCTTCATGCTGCTGATCCTCTGTTCTGGTCCGGCCGTCAGACCGCGGCGGCCGGGGCGGCCGGGGTCTCGCCGTGGGCGGGGGCCGGGGCCGGGATGGTGGCCTTCAGGTCCTCGTCGGTGACGGCGGCGGTGGTGCCCGCCGGGGGCGGGGTGACGGCCGCGATGGCGGTGGTGACCACGCCGGGGGTCTCGTCGTCCGTGTCGGTGTCGTTCACGTTGTGGTGGTCGACGACCTGGCGGCGCGAGATCCGCCAGATGGCGAAGCAGGAGCCGACGAGGAAGACGGTGACGGCGATGACGCCGATGTCACCCGTGCGCATGACCAGCTCGGCACCGGCGGAGACCAGGGCCGCGGCCGGCAGGGTCAGGCCCCACGCGACGAACATGCGGGTGGCGGTGGACCAGCGGACCACGCCGCCCTTGCGGCCGAGGCCGGCGCCCATGACCGCACCGGAGCAGGAGTGGGTGGTGGAGAGGGAGAAGCCCAGGTTCGAGGAGGCGAGGATGACCGTCGCGGCCGAGGTCTGGGCGGCGAAGCCCTGCTGCGGCTGGAGGTCGGTCAGGCCCTTGCCCATGGTGCGGATGATGCGCCAGCCGCCCAGGTACGTGCCCATGGCGATCGCGAGACCGGCGGACAGGATGACCCAGACCGGCGGGTTCGCGTCGGGCGCGATGGCGCCGCCGGCGATGAGCGCCAGGGTGATGATGCCCATGGTCTTCTGCGCGTCGTTGGTGCCGTGCGCGAGGGAGACGAGGCCGGCCGAGGCGATCTGCCCGGCCCGGTAGCCCTTGGCGGAGGTCTTCTCGCCGACCTTGCCGCCGAACAGGTAGGTGACCCTGGTGGCCAGCATCGCTGCCACGCCGGCGACGACCGGGGCGGCCACGGCCGGGATGAGCACCTTGGTGACGAGGGTGTCGCCGTTGACGGCGCCGAGGCCCGCGGAGGCGACGGCCGCACCGATCAGGCCGCCCATCAGGGCGTGCGAGGAGCTGGAGGGCAGGCCCACCAGCCAGGTGACGAGGTTCCAGAGGATCGCGCCCACGAGGGCGGCGAAGATCACCTCTGGCTGAATGCCCTCCTCGTTGACCAGGCCCTTGGAGATCGTCTTGGCGACCTCCACGGACATGAACGCGCCGACGAGGTTGAGCACGGCGGACATGGCCACCGCCGTCTTGGGCTTGAGAGCGCCGGTCGAGATGGTGGTGGCCATCGCGTTGGCAGTGTCGTGGAAACCGTTCGTGAAATCGAACACGAGAGCGGTGACGATCACGATCCCGAGGAGAAGCGTTATGTGCTCCATTTACCCAGGCTTCTGTTTGAGGTCAGTGGCACGGCGACCGTAGGCAACCTGAGTGAACAGAAGATGAACTGGGACGGGCGGCTCGGTGTACCGATTCGGAGGCCGACCCCTCCCTCCCTGGGCGATTCGATCGGAATCCCTCCCTTTCCCCCGTGTTTGTGCAGGTCAGGCGCAGGTAAACGGAATGCAACCGGAAGGCTTCGGGGGGTGTTCCGACGGGATCGGCGGCTGCTCCGGGGAGACCGGGATCACTCCGCGGACTGGCCGGTCCGACCGGCCCGCCCGACACTGGAGCCGTGCGCACCGCTACAGCGACGGCAGCGGCCGTCACGACCCTGATCGGAGCCGGAGCGGCCGCGGTCGCCGCCGGCCGGTTCGCCGGGGACGCCGCCCTGCGGCCCGCTCCCGGCCGGCCCCTGCCCGGCGGGCCCCGGCTGAGCGTCCACTCCGCCGCCGACGGGCGAGTGGCCCTCACCCGCTCCCTGACCGCACTGCTCCCCGGGGTCTACGGACTCGACGCCCCGGGGGTGCACGCCGTGGTCGGCCCCGTGCTCGCCGACGCCCCGCACGACCCGGACACCGTCGTCCGCCGGCTCCTGCGCGTCACCCACGGCCGCCTCGAACCGGGCACCCGGGTACGGCTCACCCCGCAGCTCCACCTCGGCGACCCGCGCAGCGCACTCGGCCTCGACCACGCCGACGTGGACGTGCCCGGGGAGCTGGGCGCCATGCCCGCGTGGTTCGTCCCCGCCGCCCGCCGGACCTGGGTGATCGCGGTGCACGGGCTGGGCACCACCCGCGAGCACCCCATGAACCTCATGCCCTTCCTGCACCGGCACCGGCTGCCGGTCCTCGCCCTCGCCTACCGCAACGACCTCGGGGCCCCGGCCTCCCCGGACGGCCTCGGCCACCTCGGCGAATCGGAATGGCGGGACCTCGACGCCGCGATCCGCTACGCCGTCCGCTTCGGCGCCGAGCGGGTCGTCCTGCACGGCTGGTCCACCGGGGCCGCGATGGCCCTGCACGCCGCGTCCCGCTCCGCCCTGCGCGACCGCATCGCCGGGATGGTCCTCGACTCGCCCGTCCTCGACTGGCACCTGACCCTGCGCGCCCTGGCCGCCGCCCGGCGCACCCCGGCCCCGCTCGTCCCGCTCGCCGTCCGGGCCGCCGAGGGCCGGGCCGGGCTGCGCGGGGACCGGCTGCCCGAGGCCGCCGATCCCGCCGCCCTGCGGGTACCGGTCCTGATCTTCCACGGGCCCGGGGACTTCTTCGCCCCCTGGGGGCTCTCCCGCAGCCTCGCCGAGCGCCGCCCCGGACTCGTCACCCTCCATCCCGTGGCCGACGCCCCGCACGGGGCGATGTGGAACGCCGCACCGCAGGCGTACGAGGAGGCGCTCCGGCGGTTCCTCACCCCTCTGATGTGACGTTCCGCCGGAGTTCCGGCGTATCGATAGCGCAACGGTCTCGAATGTCCTGTTGTGAGCCGTATGTCCGCAGTGGCAACGGCCGATTCCGTTTGGGCTTTCGGCGGCCGACCGGCGAGACTGCTCACGTGACGTCCCGAAAGCCTGATGAGCAGTTGGCTCGCGACTCCAGACTCCGACTCGTCCCGCCGCGTTCCATCGCGGAGGCGCGCACGGCGGTGGCGAACCGGCGAACCCGGCCCGCACCCCGCCCGCCGCAGGGGACTCCCGGCACGGCCGAACTCGCCCGCCGGGCCAGGGCTTCACTCTCCGACGCGGCCCGCCTCGCCCGCTGGGCCGAGCAGCGCACCGCCCGCCCCTCCGCCGAAGCCACCGCGACCGGCCCGCTGCTCGGCGACGCCGAGGTCGAACAGGCCTCCGCCCGGCTGGGCCTGACGTCCGGCCAGGTCCGGGTCGGCTGGGACCGCGCCCGGCTCTCCGGACTCGTCGAGGTGCACGGCGGCAGCGCCCGCCCCGGCTGGCGGCTGCACGCCTGGGACCGCGACGACTCGGCGGTGCTGCGCGGCTGGGTCGCCGTCTTCGACGCCTGGTCCCTCATCCACCCCGCACCCGACGGCATCGCACCGGCCGCCGTCGCCGAGGTGGTCGAGGCCATGCCCCAGCTGCTCTCCCTGCTCCAGCTCTCCGCGGGCCCCGTCACCGTCCCCGTACTGCTCGACATGCTCGGCCAGCGGGTGGCCGAACTCCGCGACGAGCGCTGCGAGGTCCCCTACGACGGCACCGCCGAGGAGGCCGCGCACCCCGAGGCGGCCGCCCCGGACGCCGCCACCCTCGCCCGCCTGCTGCGCTGGGCCCTCGGCTGCCTCGGCGCCGTGGACGCGCTCACCCTCGGTCCCGCCCGGGCCACCCTCACCCCCCTCGGCAGCTGGGCGGTCTGGGTCAAGCTGGAGCAGATCTGCGTCGCCGCCCAGAGCCCGGCCGGCAACATCGAGGGGTCCGCCGCCGACATGCTCCGCGGCTGCGCCCGGCTCACCCCCGGACCCGCCCGCGCCGAGTACCGCGCCTGGCTGGCCGCCCGGCCCGTCGGCAGCGCCGTCACCGAGCTCCTCCAGGCCGCCCGCGGCGAGGACGCGCTCGTGCGCGGGCTCGCCTTCGAGGCCCTGCGCGTGGTCGGCGCCCCCGCCGAACCGGAGGTCCGGGCCGCGGTCAAGGAGCCCACCCTGCGCCCCTACGCCCTGCTCTGGCTGGCCGAGCACGACGGGGCCGACCCCGAGGACGCCCAGGACGTGCTCACCCGCGAGGAGAGCACCTGGCTCTGGGTGGACACCGCCGCCGCGGTCGCCGACCACGGCGAGGCCGAGGTCCTGGTGCGCCACCTCGACGCGGCCGTCCGCACCACCGTTCCGCAGCTCCTCGACGAGGTGCGCGCGGTGGGGCACCCGCGCACGGTGCAGGTCCTGATCGCCCTCGCGGCCGCCCACCCCGACCCGGCCCTCGCCAAGGCCGTCCGCCGGGCCGCCTTCCAGGTGCACACCGGCGGGCACTGACCACCCGGCCCGCCCCGGCCGGGGCGGGCCGCCCGGGACGGGTCCCTCAGAGCGAGGGCGCGTACGTGCCGAAGCTCCAGATGTTCCCCTCCGCGTCGCGCGCCAAGTAGTCCCGCGAGCCGTAGTCCTGGTCGGCGGGCTCCATCAGGACCTCCACCCCGTGCTCCACGGCCCGGGCGTGGTGCGCGTCCACGTCCTCCACCACCACGTAGACCCCGGCCGGCCCGGCATCCGCCATCGCCGTGGCGAAGACCCCGCCGCGGCCCTTGCTGCCGAGCATCACCACGCCGTTGCCGTACGCCAGCTCCGCGTGCATCACGCTGCCGTCGTCACCCTCGTACACCGCGACCCGGGTGAATCCGAAGGCCTCGGTGAGCTGCCGGACGGCCGCCGCCGCGTCCGCGTAGAGCAGTGTCGGACAGACGGACGGAACACCTGCCATGGAGATCGCTTCCTCTCGTCGCGCGGCCCCCGGCCCCGCGGTGCGTGACCCACGCCACAGTCTGGCAGCCCGCCCCGCGGCTCAGCGGAAGGTGTTGCACTGGGCCATGTCGCCCGTGCGGTAGCCCTGGTAGAACCACTGCTGCCGCTGCTCGGCCGAGCCGTGGGTCCAGGACTCCGGGGTGACCCGGCCCTGGAACTTCTCCTGGATCCGGTCGTCGCCGACGGCCGCCGCCGCGTCCAGGCCGTCCCGGATGTCGGCCTCCGTCAGCTGCGTGATCAGCGGCCGGCCCGTGCCCTCGGCCGGGGTCCGGGTGGCGTGCCGGGCCCACACCCCCGCGTAGCAGTCGGCCTGGAGCTCCACCCGGACCGCGTTGCTGTTCGCGCCCTGCTGCCCGTCCTGGGCCTTCTGCAGGGTGCCCATCAGGTTCTGGACGTGGTGCCCGTACTCGTGGGCGACCACGTACGCCTGCGCGAACGGCCCCCCGGAGGCGCCGAACTTGGTGCGCAGCTCGTTGAAGAACCCCAGGTCCAGATAGACCTTGCGGTCCCCCGGGCAGTAGAACGGGCCGACCGCCGAGGTGGCCGAGCCGCAGGCGGTGCCCACCCGGCCGGTGAAGAACACCGTCTGCGCGGGGGAGTACGTACCGCCCCGCCGGGCGAACTCCTGCTTCCAGAAGTCCTGCGCGCTGTTCACCACCGCCACCATCCGGCAGTCCTCCCGGGCGTTCGCGTCCGCCCCGGTCCGGCAGGCCGTCTGCACCTGGGCCGCCGAGGAGGCCGTCGGCGCGGGCGGATCGTCCCCCGACGAGAGCCCCAGCTGCTCCGGGCCCACCCCGAACAGCAGGCCCAGCACGAGGGCGATCAGGCCGGCGATGCCGCCGCCGACGGTCGCCTTCCCGCCCGGGATGCGGCTGCCCCGCACGTCCTGGACCTCTGAGGTGTCCAGGTTCGCGTCGTCGTCGAACTGCATCCCGCACCGTCCTCGTCGTACTGCGCCGAACACCGACCCCTTCATCGTGGTCGCTGCCGGTCGGCGCGGCGCTGGGCGAGGGCCGAACGGGGGACCCCGGCGCCCGGTCCGCCCGCCGCCCGGCCCGCGGGTGAGGCCACTCACAGCGCCGGAAACCAGTTGCAGACCCCCGTTAGACTGGTTCCCATGTCACATCTCCTTGTGCCTTAACGGCGTCGAAGAATCGCGCCCTGCCCGAGCGGCGCGAGCAGCGCTGTCCTTCCGCCGTCCATACCGCCCTGGAGTTCCTCCGTGATCACCGCCACCGGCATCGAGCTGCGCGCCGGCGCCCGCATCCTCATCGAGTCCGCCTCCTTCCGCGTCGCCAAGGGCGACCGCATCGGCCTGGTCGGCCGCAACGGAGCGGGCAAGACCACCCTCACCAAGTGCCTCGCCGGCGAGGGCCAGCCGGCCGGCGGCAGCATCGCCCGCTCCGGCGAGGTCGGCTACCTCCCGCAGGACCCCCGCACCGGCGACCTCGACGTCCTCGCCCGCGACCGGATCCTCTCCGCCCGCGGCCTCGACGTCCTGATCAAGAAGATGCGCGCCAACGAGGACCGCATCGCCAACGGCGCCGGCGCCACCCGCGAGAAGGCCCTGCGGCAGTACGAGCGCCAGGAGACCGAGTTCCTGACCAAGGGCGGGTACGCCGCCGAGTCCGAGGCCGCGACCATCTCCGCCGCCCTCGGCCTGCCCGACCGGGTGCTCGGCCAGCCGCTGCACACCCTCTCCGGCGGTCAGCGCCGCCGGGTCGAGCTCGCCCGGATCCTGTTCTCGGACGCCGACACCCTGCTCCTCGACGAGCCCACCAACCACCTCGACGCCGACTCGATCGTCTGGCTGCGCGACTACCTCAAGACGTACCGCGGCGGCTTCATCGTGATCTCCCACGACGTGGAGCTGGTCGAGACGGTCGTCAACAAGGTCTTCTACCTGGACGCCAACCGCTCCACCATCGACGTCTACAACATGGGCTGGAAGCTCTACCAGCAGCAGCGCGAGGCCGACGAGAAGCGCCGCAAGCGCGAGCGCCAGAACGCCGAGAAGAAGGCCGCCGCCCTCAACGCGCAGGCCGACAAGATGCGCGCCAAGGCCACCAAGACCGTGGCCGCGCAGAACATGGCCAAGCGCGCCGAGCGGCTGCTCTCCGGCCTGGAGGCGGCCCGCGTCTCCGACAAGGTCGCCAAGCTGCGCTTCCCGGAGCCCGCGCCCTGCGGCAAGACCCCGCTCACCGCGGAGGGCCTGTCCAAGTCGTACGGGTCGCTGGAGATCTTCACGGACGTGGACCTGGCCATCGACAAGGGCTCCCGCGTGGTCATCCTCGGCCTCAACGGCGCCGGCAAGACCACCCTGCTGCGGCTGCTCGCGGGGGTGGAGAAGCCCGACACCGGCGAGGTCACCCCGGGCCACGGCCTCAAGCTCGGCTACTACGCCCAGGAGCACGAGACGCTCGACCCGGACCGCACGGTCCTGGAGAACATGCGCTCCTCCGCTCCGGACCTGGACCTGGTCGAGGTCCGCAAGACGCTGGGCTCCTTCCTCTTCTCCGGCGACGACGTGGACAAGCCGGCGGGCGTGCTCTCCGGCGGTGAGAAGACCCGGTTGGCCCTGGCCACCCTCGTGGTGTCCTCCGCCAACGTGCTGCTCCTCGACGAGCCCACGAACAACCTGGACCCGGCCAGCCGCGAGGAGATCCTCGGCGCGCTGCGCACGTACAAGGGCGCCGTCATCCTCGTCACCCACGACGAGGGGGCCGTGGACGCGCTGGAGCCGGAGCGGATCATCCTGCTGCCGGACGGGGTCGAGGACCTGTGGGGCCCGGACTACAAGGACCTGGTCGCCCTGGCCTGAGCCCCGCGGGACCCGTACGGGCCGGCCGGCGGGCCGGTCCAGCGGGCCGCGGATCAAGTGATCCAGGTCACTCTGGATCATTCGGCTCATCGGTGATCCATCATCTGAGTGAGGCGGTCTCGTACCGCTGCGTGCTGTACACCGGCCCCGGCCCGGCCCCCTGCGGGGCGGGGCCGGGGCTTCGCGTTGATCCTTTGCCCGCCCTGACCTGCCGATTCCCGCCGCGGCCCGGTCCGCGTCCGGCCGCGGCGGGCCCGCCCGCGAAAATTGCCGCCCCACGGACCTTGCCGAATGGGTGGCCAGGAAGGCCGGGAGGGGTGATCATGAGAAGCACCAGAGCGCACTTCCCATGAGGAGGCACGGGTGGCCGAGACTCTGAAGAAGGGCAGCCGGGTGACCGGCGCCGCGCGCGACAAGCTCGCGGCAGACCTGAAGAAGAAGTACGACTCCGGTGCGAGCATCCGGGCGCTGGCCGAGGAAACGGGCCGCTCCTACGGATTCGTCCACCGGATGCTGAGTGAATCCGGAGTCACGCTGCGTGGTCGCGGTGGCGCGACGCGCGGCAAGAAGGCGGCCGCGGCCTGATCCGGGCCCAGCCGAGGATCATCGCCGTCGCTCACCTCCGTGACCCCCGGTCGGCCGAGAGGCCGGCTGGGTGGTTACTGTGCAGTCACTTATCACTCGGCTGCACTCCTCGGAGGCGATGATGGCTCTGCTCGACAAGGACGGCGTACGGCTCACCGTCGAAGACACGGTCGCCACGGTGACACTGACCAATCCGGCCAAGCGAAACGCTCAATCCCCCGCGCTCTGGCGGGCGTTGACGGAGGCCGGCCGGTCGCTGCCGGGCAGCGTGCGGGTCGTCGTCCTCAGCGGCGAGGGGCAGTCCTTCTCCGCGGGGCTCGACCGTCAGGGGTTCACCCCCGAGGGCTTCGAAGGAGAGCCGTCCTTCCTCGATCTGGCGCGCGGTTCCGACGAACTGCTCGACGCCACGATCGCCGAATACCAGGAGGCTTTCACCTGGTGGCGGCGCAACGACCTCATCACCATCGCCGCCGTACAGGGCCACGCCATCGGGGCCGGGTTCCAGCTCGCCCTGGCCTGCGACCTGCGGGTCGTCGCCGAGGACGTGCAGTTCGCCATGCGTGAGACGAGCCTGGGCCTGGTGCCGGACCTGACCGGGACCCACCCCCTCGTCTCCCTCGTGGGGTACGCCCGCGCCCTGGAGATCTGCGCCACCGGCCGCTTCGTCCACGCCGAGGAGGCCGAGCGGATCGGCCTGGCCAACCTCGTCGTGCCCGCCGGGGAACTCACCGGCGCGGTCAAGGACCTCACCGCCGCCCTCCTCGCCGCGCCCCGGGACGCCGTCGTCGAGACGAAGGCCCTGCTGCGCGGTGCCGCCACCCGCGGCTACGAGGAGCAGCGCGCCGCCGAGCGCGCCGCCCAGGCCCGCCGCCTGCGCGACCTGGCGGGCATCTCCGACTGACGCACGCGGCACCGCCCGTACGCCCGGCGGCGTACCACCGGGGGAGGACTCCCCAAGCGCCGCCGGGTGTCCGCGCTTACCGTGGTCGGGGAGCCCGCACGCGCGAAGGGACACGGCCATGACCGAGAGCGACACCGGCAGGACCCCGCCGGCCGAACGGGGCCGCACCAGCATCGCGGACGGCGTGGTGGAGAAGATCGCCGGGCTGGCCGCGCGCGAGGTGTTCGGCGTGCACGCCATGGGCGGGGGGTTGGCCCGCACCTTCGGCGCCGTCCGCGACCGGGTGCCCGGGGCCGGCGGGAAATCCCCCTCCCGCGGGGTGAAGGCCGAGGTGGGCGAGGTCCAGACGGCCCTCGACCTGGAGATCGTCGTCGATTACGGCGTGTCGATCCGGGACGTGGCCGGGGCCGTCCGTGAGAACGTCATCTCGGCGGTCGAGCGGATGACCGGCCTCGAAGTCGTCGAGGTCAACATCGCGGTGACCGACGTCAAGCTGCCGGACGAGGCCGAGGACGAGCCGGAGACCCGGCTCCAGTAGGTGCGTGGCGAGCGCAGCCGAGAGGAGCGCGCGATGAGCATGGCCGTGACCGGACTGATCGCCGGCATGGGACTGGGGTTCGCCGGGTACTTCGGCGGCTTCGGGGCCTTCCTGCTGGTGGCGGCGCTCGGCGCCGTCGGCTTCGTCGTCGGCAGGTTCCTCGACGGGGACCTGGAGCCGGGCGAGTTCTTCCGCTCCCGCGACGACCGGCGCCGGTGACCGCGTGAGCACGTCCGCACCCTCCCCCGCACCCCGGCCCTCCAGGGCCGCCCGCATCGCCCCCGCGGACCGCGGCTCCACCCGGATCGCGGACCGGGTGGTCGCCCGGATCGCCGCCCAGGCCGCCCGCGAGGCCCTCGGCGCGCCCGTGCCCGAGGGCGCCCCGCCGCACGCCTCCGTCACCGTGCACCACGACATCGCCCGGGTCCGCATCAGCCTCGAACTGCGCTACCCCTCGGACATCGGCGCCCAGTGCGCCGCAGTGCGCCGGCACGTCGCCGAGCGCATCGAGGAACTCGCCGGGATGGCGGTGCCCGAGGTGGACATCGACGTGGAACGCCTGCACGCGGTCCACGCCCGCCCCAGCGCCCGGGCCGGGCTGAAATGACCGGGGCCGTCCCGCCCCGCCCGGAACCCGCCGGGCCCCAGGCGGGCGGGCCGCCGCCCGGGGACCTGCCGCCCGGGGCCCTGCCGCCCGGGGACCCCGGCCCCGGGGCCCTGCCGCCCGGCGAACCGCTGCCGGTGCGGGCCCCCCGGTTCCGCTCCGCCCGCCGGGTGCCCGCCGCCCTCGCCGCCGCCGTCCTGCTCGGCGCCGCCGCCCTCTTCCTGTACGACATCGCCGCCGTGCGCGCCCACCGGCCCGGCATGCACTGGCGCCGGGCCCTCGCAGACCGGCTCGCGGCACACACCCTCGACGACACCGGCGTGGTCCTCGCCGCGGTGCTCCTGGTCCTCATCGGGATCCTCCTGCTCACCCTGGCCCTCACCCCGGGGCTGCGCCGGATCCTGCCCATGCGCAGCCCCGCAGGCCTGCGCGCCGGGCTCACCCGGAAGGCGGCCGGGCTCATCGTCCGCGACCGGGCCATGGAGGTGGCCGGGGTGCAGTCCGTGCAGGTGGGCGTCGGCCGCTCCCGGATCGGCGTACGGGCCGCCTCGCACTTCCGCGAACTCGACGAGGTCCGGGCCGACCTGGACGACGTACTCGCGGTGGCGGTCGCGGAACTCGGCCTCGCCCACGCCCCGCAGCTGCGCGTACGGGTCACCCGCCCGGCCCGGAAGGGATGAGTCGCCCATGCTCGGCACCGCCAACCGGATCCTGCTCGCCGTCCTCGGACTCCTGCTGGGCGGGCTCGGGGTGCTCCTGCTCACCGGCACCGGCCCCTACGACGGCCGGCACGACGTCGTGCTCGCCGCGGCCGAACGGCGGCACTGGCACGACCGCGGCTGGTGGTGGCCGGCCGTGCTGGCCGGCCTCGCGGTGCTGGTGCTCCTGGCCCTGTGGTGGCTGCTCGCGCAGCTGCGCCGCTCCCGGCTGCCCGCCGTGCTCGTCGACACCGGCGACGGGGCCTTCGCCCAGCTCCGCGGCCACGCCCTGGAGACGGCGCTGACCGCGGAGACCGACGCGCTGGACGGGGTCGAGCACTGCCAGACCACCCTGCACGGACGCCGCGAAGCCCCCTCCGCCCGGATGTGGCTGCGCCTGGCCCCCCACGCCGTCCCCGCCGACGTGCTGGCCGCCCTCGCCGGCGAGGTCCTGCCGCAGGCGGGCACCTCGGCGGGCCTGCCGGGCCTCCCCGCCGAGGCCCGCCTGCACGTGACGGCCCACCACGCCCGCCGCGTCACCTGACCGGCCGGGCCCGCGGGCCGGGCGGCACGGCGGGCGGGGCCCCGGGCCGGCCGTCAGAAGCCGTGCCGGGCGCCGCCGTCCACCGGCAGCATCACACCCGTCAGGTACGAGGCCGCGGGGGACAGGAAGAAGGCGGCGGTACGGCCGAACTCCTCCGGGGTGCCGTAGCGGCGCAGCGGGATGCGCGCCTCGTTGGCCGCGCGCGCGGCCTCCGCGTCACCGGACAGCGAGTCCAGCTCGCGCACCCGGTCGGTGTCGATCCGCGCGGGCAGCAGGCCCAGCACCCGGATGCCCTGCGGACCCAGCTCGTCCGAGAGGGACTTCGCGAAGCCGGCGAGCCCGGGGCGCAGCCCGTTGGAGATGGTCAGCCCGGGGATCGGCTCGTGCACGGAACCGGACAGCACGAAGCCGATCACCCCGCCCTCGCCGAGTTCGGAGGCCGCCGCCCGGGCCAGCCGGACCGCCCCGAGGAACACCGTCTCGAAGGCGGACTCCCACTGGGCGTCCGTGTTGTCCGCGGCGAAGCCCGGCGGCGGGCCGCCGACGCTGATGAGGATGCCGTCGAAGCGGCCGAACCGCTCCCGGGCGGTGGCGATCAGCCGGTGCGCCGCCTGCGGGTCGCCGTTGTCGGCGGCCACGCCGAGCACGTTCGGGCCCAGTGCCGCCGCGGCGGCCGCGGTGCGCTCCGCGTCCCGCCCGCTGACGACGACTTTCGCACCGTCCGCGGCGAGTTCGCGGGCGGCGGCGAAGCCCAGCCCGCGGCTCGCTCCGGTGACGACGTAGACGCGGTCCTTCAGTCCAAGATCCATGCGTCACACGCTACGCGGTGGCCGGCTCCGGCTCGGGGCCGCCCGCCGGTCCGTCCGCCTCGGCGGCCGCCTTGGCCGCGGCCTCCGCGCGGTCGCGCTTCTCCCGGCGCACCAGGACCAGCCAGCCGACCGGCACGGCGGCGGTGAACAGCCACCACTGCACGGCGTACGCCATGTGCGGGCCGATCGAGTCGTGGTCCGGCTCGGCGACGGGCTCGGGGCGGCCGCCGGGCGGCACGGGGGCCGTCAGTTCCAGGTAGCCGCCGAGCACCGGACGCTTGAGGGCGGCCGCCTGCTGCTCGCTGTTGATCAGCATGACCTGGCGGTCGGGTAGGCCCCGGCGGTCCTTGATGCCGCTGCCCGCGCTGGTCTCGTCGGCCTTCAGCCGGCCGGTGACGGTCACCTCGCCCTGCGGCGGGGCGGGCACCGGCGGGTGGGAGCGGGCGTCGCCGGCGCCCGGCACCCAGCCGCGGTTCACCAGGACCGCCCGGCCGTCGGACATCACCAGCGGGGTCAGGACGTGGAAGCCGACGCTGTCGTCGGAGGAGGTGCGCATGCGCACGACCACCTCGTGCGCCCGGTCGTAGCGGCCGGTGGCGGTGACGGGCCGCCAGTAGTCGGCGCGCGGCACCTCGTGGCCGGGGGAGGTGAGCTCGGTCACCGGCACGGGCTTCGCCCGCAGGTTCGCCGCGATCAGCTCGTTCTGTGCGACCCGGTGTTCGTGGCGGTGGAACTGCCAGAAGCCCAGCCTGATCATCACGGGGATCAGGACGAGGGCGAAGAGGGTGAGGCACACCCACTGCCGGGTCAGGACGAAGCGGTACACGCCTTCGACGGTACCCGGGCGTGGCACGGGCCCCGGCGCGGGGGTCCCTCCCGCACCCTCGGTGCCGGGGGAGGAGCGGCCCGCGGGGGCCCGGACGGGTGGACGGGTGGACGGACGGGACGTGTGGACCGGTGACGGGCGGCTCAGACGCGGTCGACGATGCCCACCTTCCCCTCCGCGCGGGCGCAGTGCCCGCCGCAGAACCACTGGCCCTCCACCTCCACGCCCTGTCCGATGATCGGGACCCGGCAGTGCTCGCAGATGGGCGCCATGCGGTGGATGGCGCAGGAGAAGCAGTCGAAGACGTGCACCGCGCCCTGCGCGTGCACCTCGAAGGACATGCCGTAATCGTTTCCGCAGACCTCACAACGTGCCATGCGCCACAGGGTGGGACCGCGGGGCACCGGCGGGCGAGCGGGCGCCGGGCGCGTCGCCCGACGGTCACCCGTCTGCCGCAGCCACGTCCCGCAGCAGCTGGGTGAAGGCGGCCTCGTCGACGACCGGCGTCCCGAAGGACTTCGCCTTGACGGTCTTCGAGGTGGCGGAGTCCGGGTCGTTGGTCACCAGCAGGCTGGTGAGCCGCGACACACTCGTGGCCACGTGCAGCCCCGCCTCGACGGCCCGGTCCTCCAGCAGCTCCCGGTCGACCGAGGTGTCACCCGAGAAGGCGACCCGCATGCCCTGCCGGAGCGGCTTGCCGTCCTCGTACCGGCCCGGATTGGGGTACGGGCAGGGGGGCCGCTTGCGCGAGGGCCGCCAGCTGCCGCCGCCGGAGCGGTACGAGGCCTGGTAGCCGATGCGCGGGGCGGCCGGGGAGTCGGACCACTCGGTGAGCGGCCGGCACTCCAGCAGCGGCAGCCGTACGCCGTCCCGCGCGGCGGCGTGCAGCGAGGGGCGGAAGGCCTCGGCGAGCACGCGGGCGTCGTCGAGGGCGTGGTGCGCGCGCTGCTGCACCACGCCGAAGTGCGCGGCGAGCGACTCCAGCTTGTGGTTGGGCAGCGGCAGGCCGAGCTCCTTGGACAGGGCGATGGTGCACAGCCGCTGGCGGACCGGCGCGGCCCCGGCGGCCCGCGCGTACTCGCGGGCGATCATCTGCCAGTCGAACATGGCGTTGTGCGCGACCAGTACGCGGTCCGCGAGGTGCTCGGCGAACTCCTCGGCGATGTCCTTGAAGAGCGGGGCCCCTTCGAGCACGTCGCTCGTCAGGCCGTGGATCCACACCGGCCCGGGATCCCGCTGCGGGTTGACCAGGGTGTACCAGTGGTCTTCCACGTTGCCCTGCGCGTCGAGCCGGTAGACGGCCGCGGAGACTATCCGGTCGTCGCGCGCGAGCCCGGTGGTCTCCACGTCGACGACCGCGTACCCCTGGGGGTACGCGGTCGGCCACGTCGTCTCTGCGGTCGTTCGGTCGTCGAGCATGGTCACAGAGGATACGGGCCCCCACCGACAGCGCCGCCCCCCGCGGGGTCGGTTTCCGGCCGCGGGCCACCCCCGTGACACCCGCGGCCGGATCCCTTCACCCCAGCTCGGCCACCAGGTCCCCCGCGGAGACGTGGTGGCAGCCGGGGCCGTTCGCGACCGGCCCGGGGAAGAGCCGGTAGACGGTGCCCGAGGCCCGCTCGGGAGCGGGGACGGCGTGCACCGAGGCGAGGAACACCCGCCGCCCGGCGGCGAGTCGGGCGGCCTCCGCGTCCGCGTCCGCGGCGGCCCGGCGGCCGTCGGGGTCGGCGAGGGAGGCGATCCGGCGGGCGAAGGCGGCCGCGGACTCGGACGCGCGCCGGCGGTGCGTCCACAGCTCTGCCGGCCCGCCCGGGACCGGGTCGCGGCGCACCACGGCCACCTCGCCGGTGCGCGCTGCCGCCCGCCACACCGTCAGGTCCCACAGCGTCACGCGCGCCCCCGAGCCGAACTGCTCGGACACGTCCCGGGCCACCTCGCCCAGCCGCGGGCCGAGCGCCGCGACGCTCTGGAAGCCGTCGGCCGGGGGCAGGTGCACGTCGGTCCACAGCGCCTGCTGCCGTTCCAGGTCCACGACCATGGGCAGGGAGATCCTGGAGTCGCCCGCGAGGTCGAAGCGCTGGCGGACGGTGCGCGGGTCGTACCGGGCCCCGCGCGGCCGGTCCGCGGGCAGGGACATGAATCCGGCGAAGGCGTCGGCCAGCTCCTCGAACGCCACGTTGTTGAAGCTGAACACGAGCGGTACGGCGTACCGGACCCCGTGCGCGGCCAGCCGGTCCGGGACCAGGTCCACGTACTCCGTGGCCCCTTCGGGGGCCGGGGCGGAGGTCAGGTCGCCGGAGTGGAGGGCGGCGTTCCCGCCGAAGTGCAGGGTGGTGTAGTCGCACAGCCCGAGGTACTCCCACCCGGGGCCGAAGAAGGCCACCGACAGGTCCAGGTCGGTGCGCATCCCCTCGGGTTCGGTCCAGTGCAGGAACAGCCGCAGCACCTCGCCCGCGGGAAGCGGCAGCCTGCTGCCGCGGGGGACCGCCACCAGGGCCTTGGCCGTGGACCGTTCGGTGAACGGCACCGTGAGCCCGGCCAGGTCCGAGTCCAGCACGGCGAGGCCGTACGGGTCGCCGGCCCGGGCCCCCGCCGCCGCGAACCGGCGCAGCAGCTCCTCTTCGAGGAGGGCCACGGCCGCCGACACGAGGGCCTCCGGCAGCGGCGGCCGGGTCTCCGGCACCGTCAGGGCCCGGGTGACCTCCCCGGCGGGGAAGAACACCCGGCGCCGCCCGGTCCGGTCCTGCGTCCGCATGCGCAGGGCGCCCAGCGCCGACAGCAGCGGCCCCGGACCGGCCTTGGGCAGGGCGTGGCGCAGGGCCTGCGCGAGTACGGCGGGCAGCGCGCCGGGTGCGGGCCCGGCGGACCCGGGCCCGGCCGGCGCGGGGCTCGCAGGGGCGGCGGCCGCCGCGAGCCGCAGCAGGTGGTCCAGTCGGCGCACCAGTTCCCCGGGCCGCTGCGCGGCGATCCCCGCGGCAGTGCCGAGGTCCCCGCCAGCGAGCGCCTGTTCGAGCCGGCCGGCCCAGGTGGCGGGCCGGATCCGGCCCGCCGCGGAGTCCACGCGGACCGCGTCCGGGTGGTCGGCCGCCGTCTTCAGCAGGGCATCGCCGAGCGGCCGGCCGGGGGCGACGGGTGTGGCGCGCAGCACGGCGAAGGCGAGCGCGGCCCGCGGATGGCGGGCGTGGCCCTCGAAGGGGTGCAGGGTCTCCGCGGCCCGCTTCCACGCGGTCGGGTGCCGGAGCAGGTCCTCGACCAGGAAGGGCACGGGCAGGCCGTCCAGTACGCCGAGGAGCTCCCGGCGCAGCCGCCGCGGCAGCGTGCCGAAGCGGGGCAGCGGCCACAGCCCCGGGTCCCCGCCGGACAGCACCGCGAGCACCCGCAGCACGTCCGTGGCGGTGGTCAGCCGCTCGGCGGGCAGCGCCCGCACGGCCGCTTCGGCGCCCTCGGGCACCTCGGCCAGCAGGGTGCCGACGACCAGGGCCTTGGTCTCGCGCACCGGGATCTCGTCCGGCAGCAGCCCGCGCCCGGCGGGGGACAGCGGCAGCAGGGTCAGCAGGTCCTCGCGGTCCTGCGGGGACAGCGGGGTGCGGCGGGCCAGCAGGGCGGCGACCAGCGCGGCGGCGTCGGCCGCCCGGTCGGCGCCCAGCCGCAGCAGCCGCAGCGGACCCGGGGTGCCCGGCGCGGCCGCGCCGACCGCCCGGACCGCGCGCAGGAAGGGCGCGGAGGCGTCGGTCCGGCGGTGGCAGATCGGGCAGCCGTCGTACGCGTGCGCGTCCCAGCACCGACGGCACACCAGGTGCGCGCACGGCGAGACGGCCCGGACGGTCCGGGCCTCGCCGCACAGCACGCAGGGCTGGTCGGGCCGCTGGAGCAGGTACGCGAGGACCCGGTCGGCGTACAGGGCGTCGGGGTCGCGCGGGGCGATGTCGGGGAAGCGGGCGAACAGCGGGCGGTGGGTGCGGTGCGAGCCGAACAGCTCGTCCGTCAGGCCGACCAGCCGCACGTGCGCCGCGGCGAGCCGCTCCGGCGGGAGGCCGGCGAGTGCGGCGTGCAGCTCGGGGGAGACGAGGCAGCCGCGGCCGAGGAGTTCCGCCTCCAGCCTGCGCAGGGCCGGTCCCGGCCGGCCCGCCGGGGCCGGCCCGTGGTCGGCGTACACGGTCTGGGTGCGGCGCAGGAGGACGGAGTCGACGGCGTGGAACAGCGGATTCTCCCCGGGAGGCGGCGGGACGCGCCCGGGTACGCCGGTCCGCGGACGGGTGCGGACGGGGGTGCGCGGCGCGCGGAAGTCTGGGAAACGGGGGCGGAGAGAGGGCGCGCGGAGCTTTTCGGAGAAGGTGAGAAGGATGCACGCCGGGGAGCCGCCCCCGTTGCTCCGATTCGACCACACGCCCGGACGGCCGCCAACTCATTTACGGGGAGGCCGTGTCAGGACCGCGCACCCCCGCCGGGCCCGCGGTCCGCCGCGCCTCCCGCTCCGGCCAGCAGGGCGCCGGCCAGCGCCCGTACGGAGAGCAGGAAGAGCCGGTCCGGGTCCGGCGGGCGCGCCAGGGCCCGGGCCAGCGCCGGGTCGTCCGGGGCCGCGTCCGGGTCCCACAGGTCGCTCTCGGCCGGGAACTGGGCGGGGGAGCGCTCGCGGTTGCGCTCCACCAGCAGGAAGCCGACGATCTGGAACTGGATCGCCCGGACCGCCTCCGCGGCCCGCGCCCCGCGCAGCCCGGCCGCGCGCACCTCGTGCACCAGGGCCCGCTGGGCCGGCAGGAACATCCGCTCGGTCAGGCCCCGTTCGTGGACCATCGCGATCAGGTGCGGGCGCTCGCGCAGCTCGCGGCGCACGATCCGCGCCACCGAGACGATCCGGTCCGCCGGGGTCCGCCCCTCCGGCCGGACCGCGCCCATCTCCTCCACGGTCCGCTCCACGAGCGCGTCGAGCAGGGATTCGCGGTTGCCCACGTGCCAGTAGATCGAGGTGACCGCGGTGCCCAGCTCGGCGGCGAGCCGGCGCATGGTCAGGGCCGCCGGGCCGTGCCGCCGGACCAGGCCGGCGGCCGCCGCCAACACCTCTTCGCGGGTCAGCGCACTGCGTGCCATTCCCCCTCCGCCTCCGTGCGGTCCGGCCGCCGGGCCGGTGTTCCGGCGCAGCGCTTGTCTGGCTGTCCGTCAGTTTCCGTCCGTGCAGCCCCCTTTACCCTTCATCGGGGGCGGTGTAACTGTGTTACAGAGGCAGGCCCCCGACGAAGGGTGGTACACCCATGGCACGCGTACGGTACGGCGCCCGCACCGAGGCGGAGATCGCGGCGGCGCGCGAGAAGAGCTCCAGGCTCCCCGACATCTGGTCCACCGGGGTGGTGGCCGTCTGGGAGACCGATCCCGACGTGGTGGCGGCCGTGCTCCCGCCGCCCCTCAAGCCCGCCGAACGCCCCCTGGTGCGGGTCAACATCAGCAAGGTAGACCTGCCCGGCTACCCGCTCGGCGCGGGCTCCGTCGCCGTGGCCGCCCGGCACGGCGGGGTCGAGGGCTGGTACCCGCTCGTCATGCCGATGACCCACGAGCGGGCCCTGACCGGCGGCCGCGAGGTGTTCGGCGAGCCCAAGAAGCTCGGCGAGGTCACCGTGGAGCGCGACGGGCTCGTGGTGCGGGCCGCCCTCGCCCGGCACGGCATCGCCTTCGTCGAGGTCCGCGGCGCGGTGAGCGGCCCCCTGCCCGTTCCCGAGCCGGTGCAGAAGACCGACTTCTACTTCAAGTTCCTCCCCGCGGTGGACGGTTCGGGATTCGACGCCGATCCGGTGCTCGTCCACTGCACGCGCAACGAGAAGGTCCGCAGACTGGAGGCCGTCACCGGGGACGTGGTCCTGCGCGAGTCCATGTACGACCCCGTCGCCGACCTCCCGGTCCGCCGGCTCGTGGAGATCACCATCGGCGAGAAGACCACCGACCAGCGCGGCCGGGTGGCCGAGCGGGTCAGCGCCCAGGCCCTCCTGCCCTACCTCCACCAGCGCTACGACGATCCGCAGCAGGCCTTCGACGGGCCGCCCGAGGGGAGCGTGTGACATGCGCCTCGAAGCCGGCCAGACCGCCGTCGTCACCGGGGCCGCCGGCGGCATCGGACTCGCCATGGCCCGCCGCTTCGCCGCCGAGGGCCTCCGGGTCGTCCTCGGCGACGTGGAGGAGGGCGCCCTGCGCAAGGCGGCCGAGGAACTCGCCGCCGGCGGGGCCGAGGTGCTCGCCAGGACCGTGGACGTCAGCGACCGCGACTCCGTCCTCTCCCTCGCCGACGCCGCGTACGACACCTTCGGCGCGGTCCACGTCCTGTGCAACAACGCCGGGGTCGGCTCCGGCGCCGAGGGCCGGATGTGGGAGCACGAGCCCAATGACTGGAAATGGGCCTTCTCCGTCAACGTCTGGGGCGTCTTCCACGGGATCCAGGCCTTCCTCCCGCGCATGATCGCCTCCGGCGAGCCCGGCCACGTCGTCAACACCTCCTCCGGCGACGGCGGCATCGCACCCCTGCCCACCGCCTCCGTCTACGCCGTCACCAAGGCGGCCGTGGTCACCATGACCGAATCCCTCTACGCCCACCTGAAGGCCGAGGGCGCCGAGGTCGGCGCCTCCGTCCTGTTCCCCGGACCGCACATGCTGCGCACCGGACTGTGGGAGTCCCACCGCAACCGCCCCGCGCGGTACGCGAAGCAGCGCCCGCGCACCACCCCGTACCGGACGCTCGACCAGTACGAGGCCGCCATGAAGGCGGCCGGGCACGAGGTCGAGTTCACCCCGGTCGAGGAGGTGGCCGAACACGTCGTGGACGGCATCCGCGCCGGCCGCTTCTGGATGCTCCCGGCGAGCGAGCACAGCGACCGCCAGATCCGCGCCCGGGCGCAGTCCATGCTCGACCGCGCCAACCCCGCCTACCTGGAACGCTTCATCCTCGACTGAGGGGCCGACGTGACCGACCGAGCCGCGCGCGAATCCGCGTACGCAGACCCGTACCTGATCATCTCCTCCGACTGCCACGCGGGCCTGCCCACCGGGCAGTACCGCCCCTACCTCGACTCCCGCTTCCACCGCGCCTTCGACGAGTTCCTCGGCCAGCAGGGCGCCCGCCGAGAGGAGGCCACCCGCCTCGGCGTCCGCAACGAGGCCTTCGCCGCCAAGTGGTTCCACGACCACGAGGAGGGCCTCCGGGGCGGCTGGGACACCGCCCAGCGCCTCAAGGAACTCGACGGTGACGGGGTGGCCGCCGAGGTGGTCTTCCCCGACGCGGACGCCGTCGACAGCCAGACCGCGGCCCCCTTCGGCGTCGGCCTCGGCCTCTCCGGGGACCAGGACCCCGAACTCGGCATGGCGGGCGCCCAGGCCCACAACCGCTGGCTGGCCGAGTTCGTCTCCGAGAACCCCGAGCGGCACTGCGGGGTCGCCCTGCTGCCCGTGACCGCGGAGCCCGACAAGGTCGTCGCCGAGATCCACCGGGCCAAGGAGTCCGGCCTCGGCGCCCTGATGATCCCCTCCATGTGGGTGGACAAGGCGCCCTACCACGACCGCCGCTACGACCCCGTCTGGGCGGCCGCGGCCGAGACCCGGATGCCGGTGGTCACCCACTCCGGGGCCGCGCCCCGCCACGAGTACGGCGACCACCTGGGCATCTACGTCTCCGAGGTCACCTGGTGGCCGGCCCGCCCGCTCTGGTTCCTGCTGTGGTCCGGTGCCTTCGAGCGCCACCCGGGGCTGAAGTTCGGCGTGGCCGAGTCCGGCTGCTGGTGGCTGCCCAACCAGCTGTGGTTCATGGACCGGCTCTACCTCGGCGCCCACGGCGGCAAGAAGCTCTCCCCGTTCGCCGAGCTCAAGCGGCCGCCGAGCGAGTACCTCGACCGGCAGGTGTTCGTCTGCGCGACCAACACCAAACGGCGCGAGCTCGCGCAGCGCTACGAGATCGGCGTGGACAACATCCTGTGGGGCTCGGACTTCCCGCACCCCGAGGGCACCTGGCCCCGCACCCGCCAGTGGCTGCGCACCACCTTCCACGACATCCCCGTGGACGAGACCCGGCGCATGCTGGGCCTGGCCGCGGCGGAGGTCTTCGGCTTCGACACCGCCAAGCTCGCCCCGCTCGCCCGGCGGATCGGCCCCACCCCCGCGGAGCTGGGCCAGGACCCCGACCAGGAGGCCGTCGCGGCCTCGTGGGCCCGTTCGCGCGAGACGGGCCGGCACTGGCTCACCGGGGAGGACTTCCCGGTGCTGGGGGTGGCGCGGTGACGGACCCCACGCCCGGCGCGGCCGACCGCTACACCGTCATCTCGGCCGACTGCCACGCGGGCGCCGACCTGCTCGACTACAAGCCGTACCTGGAGAAGAAGCACCACGAGGACTTCGACGCCTGGGCGGCCGGCTACGTCAACCCGTACGAGGACCTCCTCGCCGACACCGCCGACCGCAACTGGAACTCCGCCCGCCGGCTGGCCGAGCTGGAGGCCGACGGGATCGTGGCCGAGGTGGTCTTCCCCAACACCATCCCGCCGTTCTTCCCGAACGCGGCCCTGATGGCGCAGCCGCCCACCCGCGCCGAGTACGAGCGGCGCTGGGCGGGACTCCAGGCGCACAACCGCTGGCTCGCCGACTTCTGCGCGCAGGCCCCGGGCCGGCGGGCGGGCGTGGTGCAGATCCTCCTCAACGACGTGGACGCGGCGGTCGCGGAGATCCGCCGCACCCGCGAAGCGGGCCTCACCGGGGGCATCCTGCTGCCCGGGGTGCCGCCGGGCTCGGCGGTCCCCGAGCTGTACTCCGAGGCGTACGACCCGATCTGGGCCGTGTGCGCGGAGCTGGACGTCCCGGTCAACCACCACGGCGGCTCCGCATCGCCGCCGCTGGGGCCGGAGCCCGCCGCGCGGGCGGTGTTCATGGTGGAGACCACCTGGTTCTCCCACCGGGCCCTGTGGCACCTGGTCTTCGGCGGCGCCTTCCGCCGCCACCCGGACCTCAGGCTGGTGCTGACCGAGCAGGGCTCGGGCTGGATCCCGGGCGTGCTCGACATGCTGGACTACTACCACGGGCGGCTGGTCTCCGCCGCGACGAAGGCCGCCACCGCGGAGGCCAAGTTCGGCGCCGGGCTCGCGGACTCCATGGGCAAGGGCCCGAGCCAGGTGTGGCGGGACAACTGCTTCGTCGGCGCCAGCTTCATGCGCCCGCACGAGGTGCCGCTGCGGGACCGGATCGGCCTCGACAAGATCATGTGGGGCAGCGACTACCCGCACGACGAGGGCACCACCCCGTACTCGCGCGAGGGCCTGCGCATCGCGTACGCGGGCCTGCCGCGGGCGGAGGTCGCGGCCATGGCCGGCGGGAACGCCGCCCGCGTCTACGGCTTCGACCTCGCCCTGCTCGACCCGATCGCGGCCGTGCACGGGCCGACGGTGGCCGAGATCGCCGAACCGCTCACCGAGATCCCGGCCGAAGCCTCCAGCCCGGCCTTCGCCCCCGGGGGCTCGGTGCGGGTCTGGTAGCGGTCCGTACGGGACCGCCCGTAGGGGACCGCCGTAGGGGACCGCCCGTACGGGACCGCCGTACGGGCCGGGCGGCAGCCCCCGTACGGCGGTCCCCGCCCGGCAGGCCCGCCGGCAGACCCGGGCGGTCTGGCGCGCCGGGCGGGACGGCGCGGATCCGTGCAGGTCGGCACAAGGCCCGGGAGGGATCCGCGGAAGGCCCGGGCCGGCTCGGGGGGCGCCTCAGGCCAGCACCCGGAGCCGGCCCGGCGGGAGCCGGCCCGCGCCCAGCGCCCGGGTGTCCCCGACCACCTCCACGCTCACCCGGTCCAGCCCGGCGAGCGGCTTCAGGTCCACCGGCCCGCCGCAGTTGCTCAGGCTCAGGAAGACCAGCTCCGGCAGGTCGCGCAGGGGCTCCAGCCCGGAGGCGAGCGCCGAGGAGCCCACGTAGAGGTGGGTCAGGCTGCGGTGCCTCAGCAGGGTGGCCAGGTCCAGGGCGCTCTGTTCGAGCACCTGGAGGCTGCGCAGCCGCGGCAGCGGGGTGACCCGCTCCAGCTGCACCGCCTGCTCGTCGCCCGCGATCGTCAGCCAGTCCAGGTCCGGCCACTTCTCCAGCCCGTCCAGGGACAGCCGCCGGGCCCCCTTGTACAGCCCGAGGCCGGTCAGGCCGGGGCCGGCCGGCAGCTCGCCCACCGCCGCGTACCCCGGGTCGAAGTTGATGCCGGCATGGGCCAGTTCCGGCAGGTCGGCCAGCGGCCCGAGGTCCAGCCCGTCGGCGAGCCGGTACAGGTACAGCGTCTCCAGGGGCAGGCCGCGCAGGGCGTCCAGGCTCACCGACGGGCAGCCGTCCATGCCGAGCAGCCGCAGCCGCGGCAGCCCGCGCAGCGGGGACAGGTCACCCAGCCGCGGGTTCAGGCCGAAGAACAGCCGCTCCAGCTCCCGGTGGCCGGTGATCTCCGGCGGGATGCCGTGGTCCCCCTCCAGCTGGATCCGGTTCAGGTGCCCCAGCCGGGGCAGAAGGGCCAGCTGCTCCGCGGTGTGCACCTGGAGGAAGACCTCGCCGAGGTCGGTGTCCCCCAGGACCGCATCGGCGTACGGCTGCGCATCGAACCGCCCCCAGGACCGGGACAGTTCGTACTGCACGAGGAACCGGGGGTCCCGGCGGAACCCGGCGATCACCTCCAGCGCCGGCGCCCCGCCGACCAGCGCCGCGGTGTGCACGGTGGCCGCCGCCTCGTCCTCCATCAGGTCCCGCGGGTCGGAGAGCATTTCGAGCACCAGCTCCCCGGCCCCGGCCAGCTCCTGCGCCTGCTCCTGCCCGCGCGGCGGCAGCAGCCGCGCCGTCCGCTCCTCGATCTCCGCCCGGACCGCCGGGTCCAGCTCCGGCGCGTGCTCCAGACAGGCGGCGGCCAGCAGCACCAGCCGGCTGCGGTACCGCTGCGAGCGGTCGGCATGGCGCAGCAGGTTCCGCAGCAGGTACGCGCGCTCGTCGGGCCGGGCGTGGCCCACCGCCATGCGCACCACGTCGTCCCAGCCGTCGTCGTGCGCGTTGCGCGCGAGCATCCCGAAGTCGCGGGTCTCCACGGCCTCCTTGGCCCCGAGGTAGTCGAGGAAGGTCCGGTGCACGAAGTCCACCGAGCCCGGCACCGGCTCGCGCAGCACCCCGCTGCGGATCAGCAGGTGGGAGAAGACCTGCTCGGCGCTGCCCTGCGCCCGGACCTGGGGCATCGCGTCCAGCCAGCCGTCCATCAGGGCGACCGCCTCCTGCCGGGTGCCCTCGCGCTGGTCGTTGCGGATCAGCCAGTACGCGAAGCGCTGGAGCAGCAGCACCTGTTCGTCGCGGGTGAGGTCCACCCCCTCCACCCCGCTGATCTCGCGCTCGGTGTCCCGCCGGACGAGCAGCAGGTCGAGGGCGGCGTCGTACAGCTCCTTGCGGGCCCGCGGCAGCTGCATCCGGCGGTCCCGGTTCAGGGCGCACAGCAGGGCGCACATCAGCGGGTTGGTGGCCAGGCGGCCCAGGTCCCGGCGGGTGGTGACGGCCTTGAGGAGGGAGGCCTCGTACGTGTCCAGGGTGGCGAGGGACTCGGGCTGCTCCTCGGTGCGGGCGGCCCGGTGCCAGTGCGCGATGAAGGCGCGGATGTCGGCGCGCTCCATGGGCAGCAGGGTGCGGGTGGCGAACCCCTGGCCGGACAGCCAGCCCTCGGGGACCGCCGAGGGCCGGGTGGTGACCACGTAACGGGCGCGGGGAAAGGCGGCGATCAGGTTCCGCAGCCACTCCTCGGCCCGGTTGCGCAGCCGCTGCGGGACCTCGTCCACCCCGTCCACGAGGACCAGCGCCCGGCCCTGCGCGAGGAGCCGGCCGGCCCATCCGGCGGGTGCGGAGCCGTGCAGCGGTACGCCGGCCGCGCGCAGGAAGTCCTCGGGGCCGGGCAGCGCCTCCGGGGAGCGGAAGGAGCGCAGCCGCAGCACGAAGGGCACGCAGAGGTTCCAGTCCCGCAGCTCCGGCCCGAAGCTGCGGCGGGCCGCGTTCAGGGCCAGCCACTGGACGAGGGTGCTCTTGCCGGAGCCGGCCGGGCCCCGCAAGAGCAGCCGGGCCGAGCCCGCGAGGGCCTGCTCGGCCTTGACCGGGGTGCCGGGCACCGGGCCGGGGGCCCCGGGGCCGACCGGCGGGCGGCCTTCCGCGCTCACCGCGAGGCTGAGGTAGGCGGCGTCCAGCGGCCAGTCCTGGCGGCCCCGGCCGAGGGTGATGCCGAACAGCTCCAGCCGGGACTGGGTGGCCACGAGGTAGTCGGCGTAGCTCTGTTCGAAGGCGTGCTCGGCGGCCCCGGCGGCCGGCCCGAGCCGGTCCCGCACCTCGTCCAGGGCCTCCGCGAGGGCGCCCGTGCGGCGTACGAGCTCCACGTCGGCCCGGGCCCCGAAGCCGGGCAGGGCGGTGGCGTACTCCAGGACGTGCCGGCAGCAGAGCAGGACCAGCTCCCGGTAGGCCGCCCGGCCGGTCTCGCCCAGCCCGCTCGGCGGGCGGTGCGCCTGCACGGCCGCGGCCAGCCGGTCCGGGTCCAGCCCGCAGGCGAACAGGGCCTCCGCGTCGAGCGTCCCCAGCGCGGCGAAGGAGTCCCGCACCGCCTCGGCCACCGCGGTCCGCTCCGGCTCCGGCAGCCGGCCGGCCGGTCCGCGCAGCCGGTCCTGCAACTCCTCGGTCAGCCGCCGCAGTTCGGGCTCGCCGAGCGCGGCGGGCCGGCGCCAGCGGGGGGCCGGCCGGGCCGGGTCCACCGCCAGCCCCGCCCCGGGCGCCCGGCCGAGCAGCGCCTTGACCAGTGCCCCCGCGGCCGCCCCCGCCGCCTTGCCGAGCAGTGCCTCGAAACCCGTCATGCGCCCGCCCCTCCCGCCGCGCCCGGGGGGCCAGTATCGGCAGCGGCGGGCGATCCGTACAGGTCCGTACCGGCCTGTCCCGGGCGGTTCCCCGGGCCTGCGCGGGGTGCTTTCCCCGGCCAGCGCGGGCCCCCGCGGGCCGCCGCGGGCGCCGGCTGCGAACCCGCGGTAACCCCGTTCAATACTGATTGGTAACAACCCCTGGCGGAGCCCCGGAAGCCGCCTCTATGGTCCTGTCATGCCGAACCTGCCCGATGTCGTGCTGTGGTCCATACCTGCATTCGTGCTGCTCACCGTGGTCGAGGTGGTGAGCTGCCGGATCCATCCCGACGAGGATGCCGCCGGGTACGAGGTGAAGGACGCGGCCACCAGCCTCGGCATGGGAATCGGCAGCCTCGGCTTCGACTTCCTGTGGAAGATCCCGGTCCTGGCCGTCTACACCGCGGTCTACGAACTCACCCCGCTGCGCGTGCCGGTGCTGTGGTGGACCCTGCCGCTCATGCTGCTCGCCCAGGACTTCTCGTACTACTGGCAGCACCGCGGGCACCACGTCATCCGCATCCTGTGGGCCTGCCACGTGGTCCACCACTCCAGCCGGAAGTTCAACCTCACCACCGCACTGCGCCAGCCCTGGACGAGCCTGACCTCCTGGCCGTTCTACGTGCCGATGATCGCCCTCGGCGTGCACCCGGCGGCCGTGGCCTTCTGCTACTCCGTCAACCTCGTCTACCAGTTCTGGATCCACACCGAGCGGATCGGCAAGCTGCCCCGGCCGGTCGAATACCTCTTCAACACCCCGTCCCACCACCGCGTCCACCACGCCTCCCAAGGCGGTTACCTGGACCGGAACTTCGGCGGGATCCTGATCGTGTGGGACCGGATCTTCGGCTCCTGGACCGCCGAGACCGAGCGGCCCGTCTTCGGCCTCACCAAGAACATCACCACCTACAACCCGCTGCGCGTGGCCACCCACGAGTACGTCGCCATCGCCCGCGACGTACGCGCCGCCACGAGCTGGCGCGAGCGGGCCGGGCGGGTCTTCCGCGGCCCGGGCTGGAACCCGCAGCCGGCCGCCGCCCCCGCCGCCGCGCCCGGGTCCGCCGCCCCCGCCGCCCCGGCCGCCCCGGAGCGTGCGGCATGACCGGCTCCGCCACCACCCCCGCGGCCGCCGCCCCGGACGCCCCCGCGGGCCCCCGCCGGGAGCTCCTCGGCCGGATCCTGCTCACCGCCTTCGCGGCGGCCTGCGCGGCCGACCTGCTCGCCCTGCTCGCCGACTGGCACCCGGGGCACGTCCTCGCCAAGCCGCTCCTGATGCCGCTGCTCGCCGGCTGGGCACTGACCCGGCGCGCCCCCGCCCTGCTCACCGCCGCCCTGCTCTTCGGCTGGGGCGGGGACGTGGCCCTGCTCTTCGACACCGACCTCGCCTTCCTCCTCGGCATGGGCTCCTTCGCCGCCGGGCACGTCTGCTACCTCGTGCTCTTCGGCCGCGGCCGCACCTCGCCCCTCGTCGGCGCCGGCTACGCGGCCGCCCTCACCGGTACGGTCGCCCTGCTCTGGGCGGACCTGCCCGCCGAGCTGCGCATCCCGGTGGCGGGCTACAGCCTGCTGCTCGCCGCCATGGCGTACCGCTCCGGGGCCCTCGGCCCGGTCGCGGGCGCCGGCGGCGCGCTGTTCCTGCTGTCCGACACCCTGATCGCCACCGGCGTGGCCGAATGGCCGCAGCTGCCCCGCCCGGACTTCTGGATCATGCTCACCTATCTGGCGGCCCAGTACCTGCTGGCCTGCGGAGTCCTCGCCCCGCACCGGGCGTACCGTAGGGAGGTCACACCAGACACCACTGGCTGAATCCGCACCACCCCCGAGGAACCAGCATGCGCGCCACCGTCATCCACGCCCCGCACGACATCCGCGTGGAGGAGGTGACCGACGCCGCCGTCCGGCAGCCCGAGGACGCCGTCGTGCGCGTGCTGCGCGCCTGCATCTGCGGCAGCGACCTGTGGGCCTACCGCGGTGAGGCCAAGCGCGAGCCCGGCCAGCGCATCGGCCACGAGTTCCTCGGCGTGGTCGAGGAGACCGGCTCCGCCGTCACCGGCCTGCGCAAGGGCGACCTGGTCGTGGCCCCCTTCATGTGGTCCGACGGGGTCTGCGCGTACTGCACCGAGGGCCTCTACACCTCCTGCGTGCACGGCGGCTTCTGGGGCTCGGTCGGCTACGACGGCGGCCAGGGCGAGGCCGTGCGCGTCCCGCACGCCGACGGCACCCTGGTCAAGCTGCCCGCCGAGGCCGCCTCCGACGACCGGCTGCTGACCGCCCTGCTCGCCCTCTCCGACGTCATGGGCACCGGCCACCACGCCGCCCTCGGCGCCGGCGTCCGCCCCGGCGCCACCGTCGCGGTGGTCGGCGACGGCGCGGTCGGCCTCTGCGGGGTGCTCGCCGCCAAGCGGCTCGGTGCCGAGCGGATCATCGCCCTCGGCCGGCACTCCGCCCGCACCGACATCGCCAAGCTCTTCGGGGCCACCGACGTGGTCGCCGAGCGCGGCGAGGCCGCCGAGGCCGCCGTGCGCGAGCTCACCCGCGGCGAGGGTGCCCACGCCGTCATCGAGGCGGTCGGCACCGAGCAGTCCATGCGCACCGCCGTGAACATCACCCGCGACGGCGGGGCCATCGGCTACGTGGGCGTCCCGCACGGCAGCGGCACCGGCCTCGACCTCGGCGTGATGTTCGACCGCAACATCAGCCTGCGCGGCGGGGTCGCCCCGGTCCGCGCGTACATCCCGGAGCTCCTGAAGGACGTCCTCGACGGGATCATCGACCCCTCGCCCGTCTTCGACCGCGCCGTCTCCCTGGACGAGGTGCCGGACGGCTACCGCGCGATGGACGACCGCAGCGCCCTGAAGGTCCTCATCACCCCCTGACCGCCGCCGCGCGGCCGCGGCCCCCGGACAGCGCAACGGGCCGGGCGGGAGTTCCCCGCCCGGCCCGTCAGCCGTGCCGTGTCACCGCAGCGCGCCGGCCGTCACTTGACGGCGTTGAGCGCGTTCACCTGGCCGTAGCCGTAGTAGCCCGTCTGGCCCCACTTGCTCTGGCAGGTGGTGGCGTCGATCAGGGCGCCGGTGTTGTCGTAGATCTTCTCCGGGCAGACCTGCTTGTCGGTCTGCGCCTTCAGCATCCGCTGGAGCTGCGCCGGGGTGGCACCCGGGTGCGTGCTCTTCAGCAGCGCCGCGACACCGGCGACGTGCGGGGCGGCCATCGAGGTGCCCTGCTTGTAGCCGTAGCCGCCGCCGGGGAGCGTGGACAGCACGCGGCCATTGGCGTCCGGGGTCGCGGGTATCTGCCACTTGTCGCCGCCGGGGGCGGAGACGTCCACGACACCGAGGCCGTAGCTGGAGTAGTACGAGCGCAGCCCCTTGTCACCGGTCGCGCTGACCGTGACCACGCCCGGGAGCTGCGTGGGCAGGTCCAGGCAGACGCTCGGGTCGATGGTGCGGGTCACTGCGGTGGTGTCGTTCGGGCTGGTCGTGTCCTCAAGGGAGTCCGCGGCCAGGTCCTGGTTCGAGTTGCCGGCCGAGGCCACGCTCAGCACGCCCTTGCGCTCGGCGTACTTCGTCGCCCGGGCGAGGGCCTCCACCAGCGCCTTCTGGTCGTCGTCGGTCTTGCAGTTGAAGAGCCACGGGTCGACGTAGTAGCTGTTGTTGGTCACCTCGATCCCCTTCTCGGCGGCGAACATGAAGCCGCAGACCACGGCCTCGGTGTAGAAGAGGCTGGTGGCGGGCTCGCTCACCTTGATGCCGGCGACCTTCACGCCCGGGGCCACACCGCTGATGCCCTCGCCGTTGCGGGCGGCCGCGATGGTGCCGGCCACGTGGGTGCCGTGGTCGCTGCCGTCCGGGTACGGACGCCAGGCGCCCTCGGAGGTGTCCGCGACACCGCCGACGCAGTTGGCCGACTGCTCCTTGGAGAAGTTCGGGGCGAGATCCGGGTGCGTGTCGTCGACACCCGTGTCGATGACGCCCACCGTGACGCTCTTGCTGCCATCGTTGATCTTGTGCGCCTGGTCGGCCTTGATCGCCCGCAGGTCCCACTGGTTGGGCTCGAGCGGCTCCTCGCCCGGGGCGGCCACTGCCGCCGCCTTGGCGGCCTCGGCCGCGCTCAGCTTCTGGGTCGCGCCCTCTTCGTGCGTCTGCACCGCCTGCAGCGGGGCCGTACGGGTGGCGCCCGCGGAGACCACGTGCTTCACGGTCCGCATGGTCTTCGCGAAGTCGGGGTTCGACGAGTGGGCGACGATGACGCCGATCTTGTCATAGGCGATCACCACCGTGCCGCCCGCGCGCTCGATCGCCTTCTTGATCTGCTTGACCTGGCCGTACGGGCCGAGGTTGACCACGTACGAGAGCTTCGGGCCGGTGGTGTCAGCGGCCTGGGCCACCGTGTCCAGCGGAGCGGCCGAGGCCGTCACTGCCGGGAGGAGGCCGAGCGAGGCCGTGAGCGCCAGGCCGACCGGCACGGCGAGTGCACGGCGGCGTCGGGACCCGAGATGAGCCATGGGTTCTCCACATCATCCGTCTAGATGCCGTCCGGACGCAGGCCGCGTATGGACGGGTACATGACGAGTGAAGCTAGCGCCGATCTTCCCGTCGAAGCAATGAATTCCGAAAGAAAAAACCGCCGTTGAACCGGCCGGATCCCGCATCCGTGCCGTTGACACAGGGGATCGGCACCACCACGTCCCCATGGAGGTCGTTTTGTCCTTCGTCCCCACCGCTTCCGCCCCCCGAGGAGAGCCCGTGACCACCGACGCAGCGCCCCCGCCCGGCAGTACCGGCGCCCGAGACGGCCTGCCGACGGCGGAGCAGTTCGCCGAGGTGCAGCAGAGCGCCGAATTCGGCGAGCTGCGCAGCGCCCACCGCTCGTTCGCCTTCCCCCTGACCGCGGCCTTCATCTCCTGGTACCTGCTCTACGTCCTGCTTTCGAACTACGCGGGCGGATTCATGGGGATCCGGCTGTTCGGGAACATCAACGTGGCCCTCGTCCTCGGGCTCGCCCAGTTCGCGACCACGTTCCTCATCGCCTGGCTGTACTCCAGGCACGCCGCGGCCAAGCTCGACCCCAAGGCCGAGGCCATCAAGTCCCGCATGGAGGCAGGCGCATGACCCACGGCCTCCTCGCCCCGGCCGTCCCGCTCGCGGCCGGACCGGCGACCGAGCACCGCCCGCTGATCATCACCCTCTTCGGGCTCTTCGTCGTCGCGACCCTCGTCATCACCGTCCGGGCCGGCCGGCAGACCCGCGGCGCCGCCGACTTCTACGCCGGCGGCCGCCAGTTCACCGGCTTCCAGAACGGCCTCGCCATCTCCGGCGACTACATGTCCGCCGCGTCCTTCCTCGGCATCGCCGGCGCCATCGCCCTCTTCGGCTACGACGGCTTCCTCTACTCCATCGGCTTCCTCGTCGCCTGGCTGGTGGCCCTGCTGCTCGTCGCCGAGCCGCTGCGCAACTCCGGCCGCTACACCATGGGCGACGTACTCGCCTACCGGATGCGCCAGCGGCCCGTCCGCACCGCCGCCGGCACCTCCACCATCGTCGTCTCGATCTTCTACCTGCTCGCCCAGATGGCCGGGGCCGGGGTCCTGGTCTCCCTGCTGCTCGGCATCACGAGCGACGGCGGCAAGGTCGCGATCGTCGCCCTGGTCGGCGTGCTGATGATCGTCTACGTCACCATCGGAGGCATGAAGGGCACCACCTGGGTGCAGATGGTCAAGGCCGTCCTGCTCATCGCGGGCGCCCTGCTCATCACCTTCCTCGTGCTCCTGAAGTTCGACTTCAGCATCTCGGAGCTGCTCGGCCGGGCCGCCGAGAACAGCGGGAAGGGCGCCGCCTTCCTGGAGCCCGGCCTGAAGTACGGGGCCACCGCCACCTCGAAGATCGACTTCATCTCCCTCGGCCTCGCCCTGGTCCTCGGCACCGCAGGCCTGCCGCACATCCTCATCCGCTTCTACACCGTCCCCACCGCCCAGGCCGCCAGGAAGTCCGTCAACTGGGCCATCGGCATCATCGGCGCCTTCTACCTGATGACCATCGCCCTCGGCTTCGGCGCGGCCGCCCTGCTCAAGCGGGACGACATCATCGCCTCCAACAAGGCGGGCAACACCGCGGCCCCGATGCTCGCCCAGGCGGTCGGCGGGGGCGCCGGCTCCACCGGCGGCGCGATCCTGCTCGCCGTGATCTCCGCCGTCGCCTTCGCCACCATCCTCGCCGTGGTCGCCGGCCTCACCCTGGCCTCGTCCTCCTCCTTCGCCCACGACCTGTACGTGAACGTCATCCGCAAGGGCCGGGCCACCGAGCAAGAGGAGGTCCGCGCCGCCCGCTGGGCCACCGTCGCCATCGGGGCCGTGGCCATCGGCCTCGGCGCCCTCGCCCGCGACCTGAACGTGGCGGGCCTGGTCGCGCTCGCCTTCGCCGTGGCCGCCTCCGCGAACCTGCCCACGATCCTCTACAGCCTCTTCTGGAAGCGCTTCACCACCCGGGGCGCGCTGTGGTCCATCTACGGCGGCCTGATCTCGTCCGTGGTGCTCGTCCTCTTCTCACCCGTGGTGTCCGGCAAGCCCACTTCGATGTTCAAGAACGCCGACTTCTACTGGTTCCCCCTGGAGAACCCGGGCATCGTCTCCATCCCGCTCGGCTTCCTGCTCGGCTGGCTCGGCACGGTCCTGTCGAAGGAGCCCGCCGACCCGCAGAAGTACGCCGAACTGGAGGTCCGCTCGCTCACCGGGACGGGCGCCCACTGAGATCCTCCGAACACCCTGAGTGGCCGCATCGTAGGTCCGTACGATGCGGCCACGCCGCGTCTCGTTCGTTCGGGCGTCCCTGGTTGAAACATGCGTCGCGTAGGCTCGAAACAAGGATCAGACTTCTGGTTTGCGGACCGGGGAGGGGGCCCTCAGTGCTCATCGACACCTATGGCCGAGTGGCCACCGACCTGCGCGTCTCACTCACGGACCGGTGCAATCTGCGCTGCACCTACTGCATGCCCGAAGAGGGCCTGCAGTGGCTGGCCAAGCCCGATCTGCTCACCGACGACGAGATCGTCCGGCTGATCCGCATCGCCGTGACCGGGCTGGGCGTCACCGAGGTCCGCTTCACCGGCGGCGAGCCGCTGCTGCGGCCCGGCCTGGTCGGGATCGTCGAGCGCGTCGCCGCCCTCGCACCGCGCCCCAAGATGTCGCTGACCACCAACGGCATAGGGCTCAAGCGCACCGCGCAGGCCCTCAAGGCGGCCGGCCTCGACCGGGTCAACGTCTCCCTGGACACCCTGCGCCCCGAGGTCTTCAAGACCCTCACCCGCCGCGACCGGCACAAGGACGTGGTCGAGGGCATGGCCGCCGCCCGCGACGCCGGACTCACCCCGGTCAAGGTCAACGCCGTCCTGATGCCCGGCCTCAACGACGACGAGGCCCCCGACCTGCTCGCCTGGGCCGTCGAGAACGGCTACGAGCTGCGCTTCATCGAGCAGATGCCCCTCGACGCCCAGCACGGCTGGAAGCGGGACGGGATGATCACCGCCGGGGACATCCTCGCCTCCCTGCGCACCCGCTTCGACCTCACCGAGGAAGGCGCCGAGGAGCGCGGCTCCGCCCCGGCCGAACGCTGGGTCGTCGACGGCGGCCCCGCCACCGTCGGCGTCATCGCCTCCGTCACCCGGCCGTTCTGCCGGGCCTGCGACCGGACCCGCCTCACCGCGGACGGCCAGGTGCGCACCTGCCTCTTCGCCACCGAGGAGTCCGACCTGCGCGCCGCGCTGCGCTCCGGCGCCCCGGACGAGGAGATCGCCCGCCTGTGGAAGGTGGCGATGTGGGGCAAGAAGGCCGGGTCGGGCCTCGACGACCCGTCCTTCCTGCAGCCCGACCGGCCGATGTCCGCGATCGGCGGCTGAACCCGGGCGGCCGAACCGGGCGCCTGCACCACCGGGTCGGCTGCGCCGGGCCCGCGTCCGGGCCCGCGCCGGGCCCGGCACCCGGACCGGCTCAGGGGGCCTGCTGCCCCCGCTCCCACTCCGCCAGTTCCACCACGTCCTTCAGGAACCCGCGTACGCCCAGGAACTGGGACAGGTGCTCGCGGTGCTCCTCGCAGGCCAGCCAGGTCTTGCGGCGGTCGGGCGTGTGCAGCTTCGGGTTGTTCCAGGCCAGCACCCATACGGCGGCATCGCGGCAGCCCTTGGCGGAGCAGATGGGCACGGTCGCGTCGGAAGAGTCAGGGGAGTTCACGGCTCAACCCTAAAAGACGGAATGACGACGCCGAGCAGCCACGGGGGGAGCTGCCCGGCGTCGGTCCGTCGCTCCGACGGGGGATGCGGAGCGCGTAGGCAGTATGTCACGCAGGACCCGGTGCGGTGCACCGGAACCTCACGATTGATCTGAGCTTTTCCTGAGGTTGCCCGCCTCAAGGGCCGGACGGACCGGCGCCGGGATGAAATTCGAGGGCAGCGAAGGGGCCGATTCCCGCCCCGCGTTGGCGATGACCACGGCCACGTACGGCAGCAGCGCGCCGGCGATCAGGGTCACGACGGCCACGTGCCGCTCCACGTTCCACAGCAGCACGGTCAGGATCACCGACAGGGTCCGGATCCCCATCGAGATCACGTACCGCCGCTGCCGTCCCCGGACGTCCTCCTGGAGTCCCCGCCGGGCCCCGGTGATCCGGAAGACCTCGGCTCCGTTCCGCTTCCGCATCGCGTTCCACCACCCGTTTCCCTCGCCGGACGCTCCGGTCCGGACCACTTCCACCGTAGCCAACGGCCTCCGCGGTGTGGAGAGGGGGTGTCCCGCGAACGGGTCGCTCCGGCGTGCGCCGTCCGCCGCAGCGGCGGAGACTGGGCCCACATGCGCACATCGCGCCACGAGGAGGCGACATGCATTGGTTGTGGGCGATCATCGTCGGATTCGTCCTGGGGCTCATCGCCCGGGCGATCCTGCCCGGCAAGCAGCACCAGCCCCTGTGGCTGACCACGGTGTTCGGCATCCTCGGCGGGGTACTCGGCAACGCGGTCGCCGGCTGGATCGGCGTGGAGGACACCAAGGGCATCGACTGGATCCGGCACCTGCTGGAGATCGCGGGCGCCGTGGTCGTGGTGGGCCTCGGCGACATGGTCTACATGATGATGCGGGGCAGCCGGCGGACGGCGTGACGCGCGGCCGCCGCCCCGCCAGCGGCGCGCCGCGACAGCAGGGGCCGGTACGGACTCCGCGTCCGTACCGGCCCCTTTGCCATGTGCGTTCCGGTCCGGGTCCTCAGACCCCGGTGACCTCGACCGCGGCCAGGTTCTTCTTGCCGCGCCGCAGCACCAGCCAGCGGCCGTGCAGCAGCTCCTCGCGGGCCGGCACGGCGTCCTCGGCGGTCACCTTCACGTTGTTCACGTAGGCCCCGCCCTCCTTCACCGTGCGGCGGCCCGCCGACTTGCTCGCGACCAGGCCGGTCTCGGCGAAGAGGTCCACCACCGGGGCGAGCTCCGCGACCTTGGCGTGCGGCAGCTCGGACAGGGCCGCGGCCAGCGTGGCCTCGTCCAGGTCCGCCAGCTCGCCCTGGCCGAACAGCGCCTTCGAGGCGGCGATCACGGCCGCCGCCTGGTCCGGGCCGTGCACCAGGGCGGTCAGCTCCTCGGCCAGCGCCCGCTGGGCGGCGCGCGCCTGCGGCCGCTCGGCGGTCTGCCGCTCCAGCTCCTCCAGCTCCTCGCGGCTCTTGAAGGAGAGGATCCGCATGTAGGTCGAGATGTCCCGGTCGTCCACGTTCAGCCAGAACTGGTAGAACGCGTACGGGGTGGTCATCTCCGGGTCCAGCCAGACGGCCCCGCCCTCGGTCTTGCCGAACTTGGTGCCGTCCGCCTTGACCATCAGCGGGGTCGCCAGCGCGTGCACGACCGCGCCCGGCTCCAGCCGGTGGATCAGGTCGAGACCGGCGGTCAGGTTGCCCCACTGGTCGGACCCGCCCTGCTGGAGGACGCAGCCGTAGCGGCGGTACAGCTCCAGGAAGTCCATGCCCTGGAGCAGCTGGTAGCTGAACTCCGTGTAGCTGATGCCCTGGTCCGAGTCCAGCCGCTTGGCGACCGAGTCCTTCGTCAGCATCTTGTTGACGCGGAAGTGCTTGCCGATGTCCCGCAGGAACTCGATGGCGGACATGCCCGCCGTCCAGTCCAGGTTGTTCACCATCACGGCCGCGTTCTCGCCCTCGAAGGACAGGTACGGCTCGATCTGGGAGCGCAGCCGGTTCACCCAGTTCGCGACCGTCTCGGGGTCGTTCAGGGTGCGCTCGGCCGTCGGCCGCGGGTCGCCGATCTGGCCGGTGGCACCGCCCACCAGCGCCAGCGGACGGTGGCCCGCCTGCTGGATCCGGCGGACGGTGAGCACCTGCACCAGGTGGCCGACGTGCAGCGAGGCCGCCGTCGGGTCGAAGCCGCAATAGAACGTGACGGGACCGTCCGCGAAGGCCTTGCGCAGGGCTTCTTCATCGGTGGACTGGGCGAACAGCCCGCGCCACTTCAGTTCGTCGACGATGTCCGTCACGGTCTCTCGACTCCTTTGGATGATGGGATTGCCGTCTCAGTCTATGGGGGTCAGACGCCCTTGCTGACCGAGCTCATGTTGAAATCGGGGATGCGCAGCGCGGGCATGGCCGCCCTGGTGAACCAGTCGCTCCACTCGCGCGGCAGGGTCTTCTCGGTCCGGCCGGCCTCGGACGCCCGCGAGAGCAGGTCCACCGGGGACTCGTTGAACCGGAAGTTGTTCACCTCGCCCACGACCTCGCCGTTCTCCACCAGGTACACGCCGTCCCGGGTCAGGCCCGTGAGCAGCAGCGTCGCCGGGTCCACCTCGCGGATGTACCACAGGCAGGTCAGCAGCAGCCCGCGCTCGGTGCCGGCCACCATCTCCTCCAGGGACTTCTCCCCGCCCCCGTCGAGGATCAGGTTCCCGATCGACGGCGCCACCGGCAGCCCGGTCAGGCCCGCGCTGTGCCGGGTGGTCGTCAGACGGGACAGCTCGCCCTCGCGCACCCAGGAGGTGGGCGCGAGCGGCAGCCCGTTGTCGAAGACCGAGGCGTCGTCCCCCGAGCTGTGCGCGATCACGAACGGCGCGGACTCCAGGCCCGGCTCGTTCGGGTCGCTGCGCAGGGTCAGCGGCAGCGCGGAGAGCCGCTCGCCGATCCGGGTGCCCCCGCCCGGCTTGGAGAAGACCGTCCGGCCCTCCGCCGCGTCCCGGGCCGCCGAGGACCACATCTGGTAGATCAGCAGGTCGGCGACCGCGGTGGGCGGCAGCAGGGTCTCGTACCGCCCGGCGGGCAGGTCGAAGCGGCGCTCGGCCCAGCCCAGCCGCTTGGCGAGCTCGGCGTCCAGGGCCCCCGGGTCCACGTCCTTGAAGTCGCGGGTCGACCGGCCCGCCCAGGCGGAGCGCTGGCGGTCGGGGGACTTCGCGTTCAGCTCCAGGGTCCCGTTCGGCTGGTCGTGCCGCAGCCGCAGCCCCGTGGAGGTGCCCACGTACGTGGAGACCAGCTCGTGGTTGGCGAAGCCGTACAGCTCCCGGCCGCCCGCCCGGGCCCGGGCGAAGGCCTCGCCGAGGGCCGGGGCGAAGTCGGTGAACACCGCCGAGGAGGTCTCGGCGGGCGCGTCGGTGAAATCGGGGGAGGAGGGGGTCCCCGTCACCAGCGGCTGGGCGTCCTCGGCCGGTCCCGCCGTACGGGCGGCGGCCTCGGCGGCGCGGACCAGCGGCTCCAGGTCCGCCTCGGTGACCGCGGAGCGCGAGACGACCCCCGAGGCCGTGCCCTCCTTGCCGTCCACCGTGGCGATCACCGTGAGGGTGCGGCCGCGGGTGACCCCGTTGGTGGTCAGCGCATTGCCGGCCCAGCGCAGGTTCGCGGTGGACTGCTCGTCGGCGATCACCACGCAGCCGTCCGCGGTGGACAGCGCGAGCGCCCGCTCGACGATCTCGTGGGGCTTCGTACGGCTCATCGGCCGGCCTCCTGCGTCGTGTTCAGGATGTTGACGTCGCGGAACAGGGCCGACGGGCAGCCGTGCGAGACCGCGGCGACCTGGCCCGGCTGGGCCTTGCCGCAGTTGAAGGCGCCGCCCAGCACGTACGTCTGCGGCCCGCCCACCTTCTCCATCGAGCCCCAGAACTCGGTGGTCGTCGCCTGGTAGGCCACGTCCCGCAGCTGGCCGGCGAGGCGGCCGTTCTCGATGCGGAAGAAGCGCTGCCCGGTGAACTGGAAGTTGTAGCGCTGCATGTCGATCGACCAGGAGCGGTCGCCGACCACGTAGATGCCCCGCTCCACCCCGCCGATCAGGTCCTCGGTCGACAGGCCGCCCGGCTCCGGGCGCAGCGAGACGTTCGCCATCCGCTGCACCGGCACGTGGGCGGGGGAGTCCGCGAAGGCGCAGCCGTTGGAGCGGCCCAGGCCGGTGAGCTGCGCGATGCGCCGGTCCAGCTGGTAGCCGACCAGGGTGCCGTCCTTGACCAGGTCCCAGCTCTGCGCCTCGACGCCCTCGTCGTCGTAGCCGATGGTGGCCAGGCCGTGCTCGGCCGTCCGGTCGCCCGTCACGTTCATGATCGAGGAGCCGTACGCGAGCTTGCCCAGCTGGTCGAAGGTGGCGAAGGAGGTGCCGGCGTACGCGGCCTCGTAGCCCAGGGCCCGGTCCAGCTCGGTGGCGTGGCCGATGGACTCGTGGATGGTCAGCCACAGGTTCGACGGGTCCACGACCAGGTCGTAGCGCCCGGCCTGCACGCTGGGGGCGCGCATCTTCTCGGCGAGCAGCTCCGGGATCTGCTCCAGCTCGGCGTTCCAGTCCCAGCCGGTGCCGGTCAGGTACTCCCAGCCGCGGCCCACCGGCGGGGCGATGGTCCGCATCGAGTCGAACTCGCCGGTCTTGTCGTCCACGGCCACGGCCGTGAGCTGCGGGTGCAGCCGGACCCGCTGCTGGGTGGTGACGGTGCCGGCGGTGTCCGCGTAGAACTTGTTCTCGTGCACCGCGAGGAGCGAGGCGTCCACGTGGGCCACCCCGTCCGCGGCCAGCAGCCGGGAGCTCCAGTCGGCCAGCAGGGCCGCCTTCTCCTCGTCCGGCACGTCGAAGGGGTTCACCTCGTACGAGGAGATCCACGTCTTGTCCGCGTGCACCGGCTCGGGGGCCAGCTCCACCCGCTCGTCGGAGCCCGCGGCGGCGATCACCTTGGCCGACAGCTTGGCCATGGCCACGGCCTGCGAGGCCACGCGGGCCGCGCCGTCCATGGTCAGGTCCACTCCGGAGGCGAAGCCCCAGCTGCCGCCGTGCACGACCCGCACCGCGAAGCCCAGGTCGGTGGTGTCGGAGGAGCCGGACGGCTTGGCGTCGCGCAGCCGCCAGGAGGCGCTGCGGATCCGCTCCAGCCGGAAATCGGCGTGGTCGCAGCCCAGGGCGCGGGCTCGGGCGAGCGCCGCGTCGGCGAGCGCCCGCAAGGGCAGCGCCGTGAACGCGGCGTCGATGGAATGAGGCACGGATGTCTCCCAGTTGGTCGGGACCGGTGACTCCGATCATGGCGTGACCGGGCGTCTCGTGCCTACATCTTTCTGTAGGGACCCCACAGAGCCGTTCTCCATGACCTGTCGGTGCTCGATTCTCCGGAACGAGGGACGGACCGATAGGTTTCCGGTTGACCAGACAGCTAGGGAAAGGGTGATCCGTTGAGCCGCTCGGTTCTCGTCACCGGAGGAAACCGGGGCATCGGCCTCGCCATCGCCCGCGCCTTCGCAGAGGCCGGCGACCAGGTCGCCATCACGTACCGCTCGGGCGAGCCGCCCGCGGCCCTCGCCGAGCTCGGCGTGCTCGCGGTCCGCTGCGACATCACCGATCCCGAGCAGGTGGAGCAGGCCTACAAGGAGATCGAGGACAAGCACGGCCCGGTCGAGGTGCTGGTGGCGAACGCCGGCATCACCAAGGACCAGCTGCTGATGCGCATGTCCGAGGACGACTTCACCTCGGTTCTGGACACCAACCTCACCGGCACCTTCCGGGTGGTCAAGCGCGCCAACCGGGGCATGCTGCGCGCCAAGAAGGGCCGCGTCGTCCTCATCTCCTCCGTCGTCGGCCTGCTCGGCTCGGCGGGGCAGGCGAACTACGCCGCCTCCAAGGCCGGCCTGGTCGGCTTCGCCCGCTCCCTCGCCCGCGAGCTGGGCTCCCGGAACATCACCTTCAACGTCGTCGCGCCCGGCTTCGTGGACACCGACATGACCGCCGTGCTCACCGACGAGCAGCGCGCCGGCATCGTCGGCCAGGTCCCGCTGGGCCGCTACGCGCAGCCGGAGGAGATCGCCGCGGCGGTCCGCTTCCTCGCGTCGGACGACGCCTCGTACATCACCGGAGCCGTCATTCCCGTTGACGGCGGATTGGGCATGGGTCACTGATCACATGAGCGGAATTCTCGACGGCAAGCGGATCCTGATCACGGGCGTGCTGATGGAGTCCTCCATCGCCTTCCACGCCGCCAGGCTTGCCCAGGAGCAGGGCGCCGAGGTCATCCTCACCGCCTGGCCGCGGCCGACCCTGACCGAGCGCATCGCCAAGAAGCTGCCGAAGCCCGTCAAGGTGATCGAGCTCGACGTCACGAACGACGAGCACCTGGCCCGCCTGGAGGGCCTGGTCCGCGACGAGCTCGGCGGCCTCGACGGGGTCGTCCACTCGATCGGCTTCGCCCCGCAGGACGCCCTGGGCGGCAACTTCCTGAACACCCCCTTCGAGTCGGTCTCGACCGCCATGCACGTCTCGGCCTTCTCCCTGAAGTCCCTGACCATGGCCTGCAAGCCGCTCTTCCCGGCGGAGGGCGCGGCCGTCGTCGGCCTCACCTTCGACGCGCAGTTCGCGTGGCCGCAGTACGACTGGATGGGCCCGGCCAAGGCGGCCCTGGAGGCCACCAGCCGCTACCTCGCCCGCGACCTGGGCAAGGAGAACATCCGCTGCAACCTGGTCTCGGCCGGTCCGCTGGGCTCGATGGCCGCGAAGTCCATCCCGGGCTTCTCGGACCTCGCGGAGGTCTGGAACACCCGCTCGATGCTGGAGTGGGACATGTCGGACCCCGAGCCCACGGGCAAGGCGATCGTCGCCCTGCTGTCGGACTGGTTCCCGAAGACCACCGGCGAGATCGTCCACGTGGACGGCGGTCTGCACGCGATGGGTGCCTGACCGGCTTCCCCCGTACGACGGCGACGGCCGCGGCTCCTGCACCGGAGCCGCGGCCGTCGCCGTTCCGGGTCTCCCGAGTCGAAGAACCGGCCCGCTGCCTGCACACTGGCCGGACCGGGACCTTCCCGGCTCGGCGGGGAGGAGGTACGGGTGTGCGCCCGAGGCGGAGTCGAGCGGTGTGCCTGCTGGTGACCTCGGTCGTGCTGTCCGGCTTCCTGGCCCCGAGCGTGGCGGCCGACGGGGCCGCCGGGGCCGCCGGGAGTGCGGAGGCCGCCGGGAGCACGGGGGCCGCAGGCCCGGAGGCGGCCCTCCCCGACCTGCGCGACCTGCCCGTGGAGCCCCCGCTCCAGCCGGCCCGCCCGGAAGGGGAGCCGCTCTTCGGCGCCGACTGCGACACCGAGATCGAGGGCTCCCGCGTCACCGCGAACTGCCACAACCCGTACCCGCAGACCGATCTGGTGACCCTCCACGTGGAGTGCGAGCGCTGGTGGGACGTGGACGGGGACAGCGCCCCGGCCGTCCTCGGCCCCGCCGGGCACGTCGAGCTGACCGGCCGCTGCTGGAAGGAGGTCCGCTCGGCCTGGGTCGGACACCGGCCCGGCTGAGCCGCGCCGGCTCCCCGCGTACGGGTCCGGTGCCCGGCTGCGTACGTCAGCCGTTGCCGGGGCCCCGGCGGCCGGGGGCGTCCTTCAGCCACCCGAACGGGTAGCCGGCCGCCTCCGAGGCCGCCGCGTCCCCGTCGCCCCGCCGGATCGCCTCGACCAGCCGGGCGTGGTCCATGTGGGTGTCGGGGGTCAGCTCCGTGCCCACGTCCTCGCGCAGCCAGTCCCGCAGCAGCTCGCCGAGGTCCGCGTACAGCCCGATCAGCACGTCGTTGTGCGAGGCGGCGACCACGGCCATGTGCAGGCTCACGTCGGCGGCCACGAACACCTCCGCGTCCCCGCCCTCCCAGGCCTGCTCCCGCCGGGCCAGCAGCGCGTCCAGCTGGGCCAGGTCCCGTTCGGTGCGCCGTTCCGCCGCCAGCCGGGCCGCCGAGGACTCCAGCGTGGAGCGCAGCTCGGCGATGTGCCGCGGGTCGGCGTCCGCGAAGCGCCGGTGCATCACCCCCGCCAGCTCGCTCGTGGCGACGACGTACGTGCCCGAGCCCTGCCGGATGTCCAGCAGGCCGTTGTGCGCGAGGGCGCGGACGGCCTCGCGGACCGTGTTCCGGGCCACTCCCAGCAGCTCCACCAGCTCCGGCTCGGTGGGGATGCGCGAGCCCAGGGGCCATTCGCCCGAGGTGATCTGGTTCCGGAGCTGGGCGATCACCTGGTCGGCGAGCGCGGAGCGCCGGGGCGAGGTCAGCGGCATGAGGCCCTCTCGGTGCAAGGCGGGACTGGACAACCAATCATCCCATGATTCTATGATGGCTGTATGCCCGACGATGAGATACAGGTCCTGAACCGTAAGGCCCCCGCGCGCGCCGCGCTGCAGGCACCCGCCGAGGCCGCGGCCCCCGCCCGCTGGCTGGGCCCGCTCCTCGTCGCCGCCATCGTGCTCGCCGCCCTGAACCTGCGCCCGGCGATCACCAGCCTCGGCGCCCTGCTGGAGGAGGCCCGCGAGGGCCTCGGCATGAGCGGCGCCGTCGCGGGCCTGCTGACCTCGGTGCCCACGCTCTGCTTCGCCGTCTTCGGCCTCACCGCCCCACGGCTCGCCCGCCGGTTCGGCCCGGCCGCGGTCGTGTGCGCCGGCATGGCCGCCGTCGCCGCCGGACTGGTCATACGCCCGTTCGCGAGCGGCACCGCCGGCTTCCTGGCCGCCAGCGCGCTCTCCCTCGCGGGCATCGCCCTCACCAACGTGCTGCTCCCGGTGATCGTCAAGCGCTGGTTCCCCGACCGGATCGGCACCATGACCGGCCTCTACTCGATGGCCCTCGCCATCGGCACCTCCGTGGCCGCCGCCGCGACCGTGCCGATGACCGAGGCCCTCGGCGGGAACTGGCGGGCCGGCCTGCTGGTCTGGGCGGTGCTCGCCGTCATCGCCGTACTGCCCTGGACCGCCGTGGCGCGCGAGGTCCGCAAGGAGCGGAACGCGCACTCCGCCCCCGGGGCCCCCGACCGGCCGGCCGCCGCCGGCCCCCGGGTCACCCGCAGCCGCACCGCCTGGGCCCTGGCCGGCTACTTCGGACTCCAGGCCACCGGCGCCTACGTGACCATGGGCTGGATGCCGCAGATCTTCCGCGACGCCGGGGTCTCGGCCGGCACCGCCGGAGTCCTGCTCGCCGTGACCATGGTCATGGGCGTCCCGCTGGCCTTCGTCACCCGCCTGGCCGGAGCCGTCCGCAACCAGGGGGTCGTCGTCGCCGGGCTCGGCGCCTTCGGGCTCGCCGGATACGCCGGCCTGTACTTCGCGCCCGCCGGCGGGGCCTGGCTCTGGGCCGTCCTCCTCGGCGTCTCGAACTGCGCCTTCCCGCTCGCCATCACCATGATCGGCCTGCGCGCCCGGTCCGCGGCCGGAGTGGTCCGGCTCTCCGCCTTCGCGCAGAGCACCGGCTACCTGATCTCCATCCCCGGCCCCCTCCTCATCGGCGTCCTCTACCAGCACAGCGGCGGCTGGGACCTCCCGCTGGCCCTCATGGCCGGGCTGATGGTCCCGCAGATCGCCGTGGGCGTCCTGGCCGGACGGGACCGCACGATCGAGGACGAATGCGGCATGGGAGACTGAGGCCATGTCTGTCCTGGAACCGAACCCCAAGAACGGCCACAAGAAGCTCGCCATCGTGCTCGGCGCGATGCTCGGGGTCACGGTCGTCATCGCCATCATCGCGACCCTCGCCTCTCCCTGATCCGCCGCGCGGGTGGGGTTAACCCCCCGTCCCCTAGGGGGGCGGACTCAGGGTGAAGTGGGTGGGATGCCGGATGGGGGCCGCCGGCCCGGATCCGTAGATTCGGAGGCACAGCGGCAGCACCGGCCGGAAATCCAGCAGCACCCGCGGAGGCGGTCATGTCCACACCCGTCCAGTCCCGCCCCCTCCTCCCACCCCGCCGGCCCACCCGCGCCGCGGACACCCGCCTGCCCTGGTGGGCGGTCGTCCTCCCGGTCGCGGCCTTCGCCGCCCTGCTCCTGCTGCTCGCCGGATCCGGCGGGGCCCAGGCCGCCGGCCCCTTCCCCCTCGGCGAGCTGATGGACCAGGTGCACCGGCTGCGCGGCTGACCCGCGCCGCCGCTCCGCACCGTGCGCCGGTGCGCGCCCGCCCCGGACGGGTGAGCCCGTCAACACCCTGCGCTCCATGGCTCGTTTCGTGCGAAGCTGAACGGCATGAGCGTCGACGCACCCCGCAGGATCGTCCTACTCCGGCACGCGAAGGCAGACTGGCCGCAGGTGTCCGACCACGACCGGCCGCTCGCGGACCGCGGCCGCAAGGAGGCCCCGGCCGTCGGACTGAAGCTGGCGGAAACCGGCATCGCCTTCGACCTGGCCCTCTGTTCCACCGCCGTCCGGACCCGCGAGACCTGGAAGCTCGCCGTCCAGGAGCTCCCGCACCGGCCCCGGACGGTCTACGAGGAGCGGCTGTACGAGGCCTCGCCGGGCGAGCTCATCGCCCTGCTCAACGAGACCCCGGACGAGGTCGGAGACCTCCTCGTCATCGGGCACAACCCGGGCATGCAGGCGCTCGCCGACATCCTGTCCGGCAGTGCCAAGGACGACGCGATGGCCCGGATGGCCCGGTCCGGGTTCCCGACCGCGGCCCTCGCCATCATCGGGTTCACCGGCTCCTGGAAGTCCGTCGAGCCCGGGGTCGGCACGCTGCTCGACTTCTGGAGCCCGCAGCACTGAGCGCGCCGGGCCCGGCGCCCGCCCCCTTGGCCCGTACCCGTACGAGGAAGAGACCCCCGGCAGCGGATGCCGGGGGTCTCTCCGTACGGGTCACGGGACGAGGGCGACGCCGGAGCCGGGCCCGGGGCCCTGCCTCAGTCGAGGTCGGCGGCCTCGACCTCCTCGCGGGTGATGCCCAGCAGGTACAACACGGCGTCGAGGAAGGGCACGTTGACGGCGGTGTGCGCCGCCTCGCGCACGACCGGCTTGGCGTTGAAGGCCACCCCGAGCCCGGCCGCGTTCAGCATGTCCAGGTCGTTCGCACCGTCGCCGATGGCCACCGTCTGCGCCAGCGGCACCCCGGCCTCGGCGGCGAACCGGCGCAGGAGCCGGGCCTTCCCGGCCCGGTCCACGATCTCGCCGGTGACCCGGCCGGTCAGCTTCCCGTCGACGATCTCCAGGGTGTTGGCCGAGGCGAAGTCCAGGCCGAGCCGGTCCTGCAGATCGTCCGTCACCTGCGTGAAACCGCCGGAGACCACGCCCACCTGGTAGCCGAGCCGCTTCAGGGTCCGGATCAGGGTGCGGGCGCCCGGGGTGAGCCGCACCTCCGCCCTGACCTTGTCCACGACGGAGGCGTCGAGCCCGGCCAGCAGCGCGACCCGGGCGTGCAGGGACTGCTCGAAGTCCAGCTCCCCGCGCATCGCCTGCGCGGTTACCTCCGCCACCTTGTCCTCGCAGCCCGCATGGGCCGCGAACAGCTCGATGACCTCGTCCTGGATCAGGGTGGAGTCCACGTCCATGACCACCAGCCGCTGGGCCCGCCGGTGCAGACCGGCCGAGACCACCGCCACGTCCACGCCGATCTGCGCGGCGGTGGTGGCCAGGGCGGTCCGCAGGGGCTCGGTCTCGGCACCCGAAACGGCGAATTCCACCGCCGTCACCGGGAACTTGGCGAGCCGGAAGATGCGGTCGATGTTGCCGCCGGTGTCGGTGATGCGGGCCGCTATCACCGCGGTGGACTCGGCCGTCAGCGGGTGCCCGAGCACGGTGACGTGCGAGCGGCCGCTGCCGCGGGGCCGGTTGTCGCCGGTACCCGAAATGATCTCCGCCTGGAGCTTGAACGATTCGGCCCAGCTGTGCACGGTGGCCCGCAGTTCGCCCTCGCTCCCGGCCCCCTGGGGCACGGTGATCAGGGCACACAGCACGATCCGGCCCCGGGTCACGACCTGCTCGATGTCGACCACGTCGACCGAGTAGGCGGCGAGGGTGTCGAACAGCCCGGCGGTGATACCGGGGCGGTCCTTGCCGAAGATCTTGACGAGGAGGGTGGGGACATCGGAGATCTGCGCATCGCTCATGGTGCCCTCACCGTATCCTCTGTCCCGCCCTTCGGCCCTCCCCGTCCCGCCCAGCGGACTCCCCGGGGGGCCCGCCGGTCCCCGGAAGCGGCCCGGCGGCCGGGGGTGCAGCCCCACCCCCCACCGCCGGCGGCGTCATTTCCGCGTGGTGCCGTGAAGTCCTCCGGGAATGCCCCGGGACGGGCGACGCGCCTTTGAGTCGCGAATTCCCGGGAAATCCACGGAAAAGGCCCCGGGGGCGGTTCCGGAGACCGGTACCGGCGCCGGGATCAGTACCAGAGGTAAAGGTAGAACGGCAGCTGGGGTCCGGGCAGGCCCATGGAGCACTTGTACGGCAGGCTCTGCGCCTTTCCGGCGTTCTCGCACGGGGTGGGGCTGCCGTAGTACGTGCTGTGGTAGTGCCAGCTCGCTGCTGCGGCGGCCCCGGCCGGAGCCTTCGCCGCAGGTGCGGCCGCCGGTACGGACGCGGGGGCGGCCGCCTGCGCGGGCAGGGCGGCACCGCCGAGCAACAGGGTGCCGCCCAGGGCCAGGACGGTCGCCGCGTGGCGCATGCGCATGGAATTCTCCCTTTTCTGGTCGTCGTGCCGGCGTTCCCGCCGTGCGGGGAGCCGGGAATCCGTCCGGTGCTCCGGACATTTCCAGGATTAGCACGGCGGCCCGGCTGGACGGCAGGGAGAAGGGAATTCAGGCGGCCCTCACCGCCTTTTGCGCGGCCGCGGGCGCCCCGCGGGTTTGTCCCGTCAACGGGACGAATTCCCCGCGGCGGCCGCGGAAGTTTCGGCGGGCTTTTTCCGGGGAACCCCGCACCATTTCAGGAGAAGGCGTCCGATACGCCCGTCACGGGCGCTGCCGTGCCGGGCGCCCCCGGCCCGTTCAGCGGCGGCCGCCCGGAGGCGGGGGCGGAGGCGGCGAAGGCGGCGGGGGCGGGGTGAAGGGAGTGCGCTTGTCCGGGGCGGGGCCGCGGCGGGGACGGGGCGGGGGGACCGGGGGACCGCCCGCGATGGTGGCGTCCGCGTCGCGCCCGTCGGCCGGGGCCTGCGGAGCGCGGTACGGGTTCACCTCGCCGGGCCGGGTCCCCCGTACCGGCGAGGGCCGGTACGGGCCCGCCCCCTCAGCGCCGCCGGAGTCCCCTGCCGGGCGCCGCTCCGCCCCCGCCCCCGGCGGCGGCGGGCCGAACCGGCCCCCGCCGTGCCCCTGATCGCCGGCGGACCCCTGGCCCCCGCCGTGCCCCTGACCGCCGGCGGACCCCTGGCCCCCGCCGTGCCCCTGACCGCCCCCGGGCGGCGGCGGTCCGCCCCGGCCGGCATCCCGCCCGCCCTCCGCCCGGCCCGCACCCGCCCGGTCCGCCCCCGCCCGGTCCGCCCCCGCACTCCCGCCCTCCGCCTCCGGGCCCGGCCGGCCCCGCCCCGTCGGGGGGTGGCCCGGACCCCACCCCGGCCCCGGCGCCGCGCCGTGCACGGTCGGCACGTACCAGGGCCCGGACGGTCCCGCCTGCCCGGCCGCCACCGTGGGCACATAGCCGGGTCCAGGCCGCGGGTCCGGGTCCGCCGTCCGCCGCAGCCGGGCGAGGAGCGCGCCCAGGAACCCCGCCCCCGCGCCCCAGGCCGCTCCCAGCAGGGCGGCCGCCGGCACCTCGCCCCGCAGGTCGAGCCCCGCGTCGAAGGCGTCCACGCCCAGGACCGACAGCGAGGCGTTCGCCGACAGGGCCGTGAGCCGGACGAGCACCACCGCGGCGACGGCCGTCACCAGGCCCAGGTGCAGGGCCGCCGCCCCGGCGCTCCCGCCGGCCGGCCCGCGGACCGCCGTCAGCACCCCCGCGGTCAGCATCAGCAGCGCGACCGCGACCACCAGCAGCCACACCCGCCCGTCGTACTCCGCCAGCCGGGCCACGGTCACCGGCTCCTGCGCCGACACCGACAGCAGCTCGCCCAGCGGATCGGGCAGGACCTCCGCCAGGCCCCCCGAGGCCCGGCCCGCGAAGGGCACGGCCATCCCCAGCGGCACCGTGAGCCAGCTCCCGTTCGGCGCACCGAGCAGGGCGGCGCCCGCGATCCGCCCCGGGCGCGCGTCGCCGGCCATGGCCCAGCCGGCCGCCGCCAGCCCGGCCGCCACCGTCAGCAGCAGCACCGCCACCACCGAGGACACCGCCGGCCGCACCCACCGGTCCAGCACCGTCCGGCCGCCCGGCAGGGCGGTCCGCCGCGAGGCGAGCACGGCGATCAGCAGCACGCCCGCCGCCCACACCGCCGACCCCAGCAGCGTCGCCCGGGCGTCCACCGCGAAGCCCACCTGCGCATGGGCGTCCGCCAGGTCCCCCAGCCGGTCCGGCAGCAGCCCGCCGGCGTCCCCGATCCCGCCGATGTCGCCGAGGTCCACCTCCCCGAGGCCGGGGATCTCCAGGCCGCCGCCGGACCCGCCGCCGGACCCGCCGCCGCCCGTACCCCCCGCCGCCCCGAGCTGCTCCCCGTCGAGGGTCACCACGTCGTGCCCGGCCCACGCCAGTCCGCCGGACAGTGCCGTGAACACCGCCACCACCACCGCCGCCCGGGCCAGGAGGCGGCCGGCGGACTCCGCGGCCCCGGCCGCCCGTACCGACCTCAGGAACACGAGGGCCAGCACCAGCGCACCCGCCAGGCTCACCCCCAGCGGCCGCACGGCCAGCGCGGTCGCCGCTTCCGCCCCGTCCAGCCCGAAGGCCGAGACCTCCCCGGACGGCGTCACCGAACCGCCCACCGCCAGCACCACCACGGCCGCCGTCATCGGACCCAGCCGCCCGGCCGCATCGGCCCCCAGCAGGTGCAGCCCGAGCGCGGCCACCGCCGCCATCGCCACGACCGCCCAGCCCGCCGCGGCCACCGCTGCCGCCAGCACGTCCCCCCAGTACCACGCCGCGGCGCGGCCGGAGCCCGTACGCGGTCCGGGGCCGCCGCCGTACCCCGGTCCGAACGGCGAGCCCGCCGCGCCCACTTCCCGACCGACCGGTTCCCTGCGACGCGGACTCATGAGCGGACCCCCGATTCGTACCGAGTCATCCCGGATCTCCCATTCGCGCATGATCCGTACGCACTCATGGGCCCTTACCACTCTCCGGGGGCCTTTGGCAGCCGTCAACAAGTCCCTTGCGGCGCCTGCCGCCGGGCCCGGATTCCACTTCCGGCCGCGGGCCTGAAATAGTTCCCCCCGAAGTTCGCCATCCCTAGACTCCCTGCTGTCAGGGGGCACCGGGGGACAACAAGTGGGGCATGGAGTGCCGGAACTCGTACTGGAATTGAACGGAAGGACCTGGGCCCTCGATCCGTCCAGGTCGTACACCCTGGGACGCGATCCGCAGGGTGACGTGGTGATCGACGACGCGCGGGTCTCGTGGCGGCACGCCACCATCGGATGGACCGGCAGCGGCTGGGCCATCGAGGACCACGGCAGCACCAACGGCACCTACGCACAGGGACGTCGGGTCCAGCGCCTCGACCTCGGCGCCGGCACCGTGGTCCACCTCGGCAACGCGACCGACGGCCCGCGGCTGAACCTCTCGGCCGCACCGGCCGGTTCGGCCGCCGTCGCCAACGCGCCCACCGCCTACGCCCAGCAGGGCGGCCACCCGCTCGCCCCGCAGCCGGGCCGGCAGCCGCAGGGGCAGCCGCACTACCAGCAGCCGCACATGCAGCAGCCGGCCCACCAGCAGCAGATGCCGCACCAGCAGCCGGGCCACCAGCAGCCGCAGCCCGGCTTCGCCCAGGGGCAGATCCCGCAGCAGCAGGGCGCCCCGCGCGGCGGCGCGCCCGCCGGCCACGGCTACAGCGACCGCAGCCCGACCACGTTCCACCAGCTCGCCATGGGCCGCGTCATGCGCATCGGCCGTGCCCTGGACAACGAGCTCGTCGTCTCCGACCTCCAGGTCTCGCGCCACCACGCGGAGTTCCGCTCCACCGGCGGCCGCTTCGAGATCCACGACCTCGGCAGCCACAACGGCACCTACGTCAACGGCCAGCCGCTCGCCAAGTCCGGCACCGCGCTGCTCGGACCCAACGACATCGTCGGCGTCGGCCACTCGACCTTCCGGATCGTCGGCGACCGGCTGGAGGAGTTCGTCGACACCGGCGAGGTCTCCTTCTCGGCCCGCCACCTCACGGTCACCGTCGACGGCGGCAAGCAGATCCTCAAGGACGTCTCCTTCGGCGTCCCGGAGAAGTCGCTCATCGCCGTCATCGGCCCCTCCGGCTCCGGCAAGTCCACCCTGCTCAAGGCGCTGACCGGCTACCGGCCCGCCAACCAGGGCGACGTCCTCTACGACAACCGCAACCTGTACAAGCAGTTCGCGGAGCTCCGCCAGCGCATCGGCCTGGTCCCGCAGGACGACATCCTGCACAAGGAGCTGACCGTACGGACGGCTCTGAAGTACGCGGCCAAGCTCCGCTTCCCCGGCGACACCGCCGAGGAGGAGCGCACCGCCCGCATCGACGAGGTCCTGCGCGAGCTCAAGCTCGACATCCACAAGGACAAGAAGATCACCTCGCTCTCCGGCGGTCAGCGCAAGCGCGTGTCCGTGGCGCTGGAGCTGCTCACCAAGCCCTCACTGATCTTCCTCGACGAGCCCACCTCGGGCCTCGACCCGGGCATGGACCGCGACGTCATGCAGCTGCTGCGCGGCCTCGCCGACGACGGCCGCACCGTCCTGGTCGTCACCCACTCGGTCGCCGAGCTGGCCATCTGCGACAAGCTGCTGGTCATGGCGCCCGGCGGCTCCGTCGCGTACTTCGGCCCGCCGGACGAGGCGCTGAACTTCTTCGGCTACCAGACCTGGGCGGACGTGTTCTCGGCCTTCGAGAACTACCGCGACTACGACTGGGCCGGCCGCTGGAAGGGCTCGCAGCACTACCAGCTGTACGCCGCCGACCTCGACGCCGTCGCCCCGCAGTCGGTGACCATGCCGACCGCGCAGATGCAGCCGCCGAAGCCGCAGGCCTGGGGCGCCCAGCTGTTCACGCTGATCCGCCGCTACCTCGCGGTGATCGCCTCGGACAAGGGCTTCATGGCCCTGATGCTGATCCTGCCCGCGGTCCTGGGCGTGGTCTCCACCGTGATCCCCGCGACCTTCGGCCTCGCACCCCCGAAGCCGCCGTCCCGCTTCAACGGCGACGCCGGCACGATCATGCTGATCCTCGCGGTCGGCATGTGCTTCTCCGGCGCCGCCAACTCGGTCCGCGAGCTGATCAAGGAACGGGTCATCTACGAGCGGGAGCGCGCCACCGGCCTGTCCCGCTCCGCGTACCTGATGTCCAAGGTCATCGTCCTCGGCTTCATCACGGCCGTGCAGGGCGCGATCATCTGCGCCATCGGCTTCGCCCCGCGCGACCTGCCCGCCGAGGGCCTGATCATGCCGCCCGCCGTCGAGCTCTGCGTGGCGGTCACCGCCCTCGGGTTCACCTCGATGATGTTCGGCCTGGTGATCTCCTCGCTGGTGAAGACCGCCGAGAAGACCATGCCGCTGCTCGTCATGTTCGCGATCGTCCAGGTCGTGTTCACCGGCATCCTCTTCCAGGTCTACGACTCGCCCGGCCTGGAGCAGTTTGCCTGGCTGATGCCCTCCCGCTGGGCCGTCGCCGCCTCCGGCACCACCCTGAACCTGGCCGTGCTCATGCCGCCGTGGGACCAGGAGAACCCGCTCAACACCGACCCGCTGTGGGAAGCCACCGCCGGCCAGTGGTTCTTCAACATCACGGTCCTGCTGCTCATCGGCATCGCCTGCGGGTTCGCCGTGGCCCGCCTGCTGCGCCGCCACGAGCCCGAGGTCATGCGCAAGTAGCCCGCCGTACGCGTCCTCGTACGCACGGAAAAACGCCGCAGGGCGGCACCCGGGATCCGGGTGCCGCCCTGCGGCGCATGGGGGCTGCGGGGCGAACGGCCTCAGTAGGCGCTGTTCACGTTGTCCATGGAGCCGTAGCGGGCCGCGGCGTAGTTGCAGGCGGCGACGATGTTCGCGACCGGGTCGTACTGGTCGAACTTCGTGCCCTTGACGTGGTACGCGGCGAAGGTCGGGTAGATGACCTGGAGCAGGCCCTTGGACGGGATGCCGTTCTGGGCGTTGATGTCCCAGTTGTTGATCGCGCGGGGGTTGCCGCCCGACTCGCGCATGATGTTGCGGTGGATGCCCGAGTACGTGCCCGGGATGCCCTCGCGCTTCATGATGAAGAGGGCTTCCTTGATCCAGCCGTCGAGGTTGTTCGCGAAGATCGGCTTGCGGGCGGCGGCGCGGCTCGCGGCGGCCTTGGCCTCGCGCTCCTTCTTCGCCTTCGCGGCGGCCTTCGCGGCCTTCGCCTTGGCGGCGGCCTCGGCCTTGGCCTTGGCGGCGGCCTTCGCGGCGTCCTTGGCGGCCTTCTCGACCACGAGGTGCTGCTGGGTCAGGCTGGTCTGCATGGACTTCGTCTGCACGGCGTCGATGACCTGCGACCAGCTCACCGGGTCCGCAGCGACCGTCGTGGTCTTCTCGCTGTCGGCCGGGACCAGGGAGAAGGCGAGGGCGGCGGCACTCAGGGTGGCCACGCCGGCGATCGACATCTTGTGGGCCTTGGTCAGACGACTGTGACCGGGAGCGCTGGACGCAGACATGAGCAGCAACCTTTACGAGCAGGGGTCCCGCCGGGCGGAGGCCGGGGGAGTGGCCGCAAGGAAGCGCCGCCGGGTCCGGGACCCGCGGCGCTGAGCGACGGCAGCCATTCTTAGCGGGGGCAAAATCCTGTGGCAAAGGTGTGACGTACGATCCTGCTTAGTGGATCAGGGGAGCCCGCGAACCCCCGAATTCCGGGCCCGACCCCCCGGCGGCCAGCGTTGACGCGACCCTTATCCGCTTACTACGCGGCTTCGTAAGTGATGTGCGTCCTATGCGCGGGCTCACATCGGACGCGTAACAGTTTCACCGCGTGTTGCACCTGCAATGCGGAGCGTCACTGCGCCTCCTCCTTGAGGAGCAGATGGACGTCCCCGAACTCGTGCCAGAGGTAGAGACGCTCTACCGCCTGGGCATAAGAGGCCCGCACCGCGGCCGCCCCCGCCACCGCCTCCAGCATGAGGAGGTGGGAGGCCTCCGGCTCGTGCAGGCCGGTCAGCAGGCCGTCCACGACCCGCACGCCCGGCTCCGGAGCGACCACCAGCCCGGTCCACCCCTCGGCCGGCCGCACCACCCCCTCGGCGTCCGCCGCCGACTCCAGCGCCCGGACCACAGTGGTCCCCACGGCAATCACCCGCCCGCCCGGCTCCCGCCCGCCGGGCTCCCACCAGCCTGCCTCCCGCCCGCCGGGCTCCTGGCCGCTCGGCTCCTGCCCGCCGGGCTCCCGGCCGCTCGGCTCCCGCTCGCTCGGCCCCTGCCCGCCGGGCTCCCGCTCGCCGGGCTCCCAGCCGCTCGGCTCTCGCCCCCCGGGCCCGCCCGGCTCCTGCCCGCGGGGCACCCGCCCGCCCGGTTCCCCTCCGCCCGGCTCCCGCCCCCCGGGCTCCCGCCCGCTCGGCTCACTGCCGGTCCCCGGCGTGCCCCGCCGCGCGGCCCGCGCCGCGTTCACCAGCCGGGCCGTGCCCGGCGGCACCCGGAAGCGCTCCGGGTACGGCGGCTCGTGCGCCTCCGCCGAGGCCACGCCCGTGTGCAGGGTCAGGGGTGCGATCCGTATCCCGCGGCGCACCAGCCGGTCCACCAGCTCCGCCGTGAACGGACGGCCCGCACTCGGCATCTCCGCCGACCCCGCCCCGTCCGGCTCCGGCACGGCGAAGACCGTCTGGTACGCCTCGGGCGGCTGGTCCCCCTCCGTGTACGCGTACCGGATGGGCCGCCCGTACCGGCGCAGCAGGCCGGGCACGTCCGCCACCGACACCCGCGCCCACCACAGCCGGGACGAGCCCGGGACCAGCGGCCCGGCCAGCCGCAGCCGGGCCCCGCCCGGCAGCTCCAGAGCGGCGCCGGCCGGTCCGCCGGGCAGCGGCCGGGTGGTCCCCCGGCCGTCCGGCTCGCGCAGCTCGACCGCCCAGCGGCCGTCGTCCGCCCGCGTGGAGAAGTGGACGACCACCGGGCGGCCCGCCAGGCGCGCGTCGAGCGCCGCCGGCAGCGTGACCGAGGTGTTCACCACCAGCACGTCCCCGGCCCGCAGCAGCTCCGGCAGCTCCCGGAAGGAATGGTGCGAGACGGCCGTGCCCCGCGAGACCATCAGCCGCACCCCGTCCCGGCCCCGCCCGTCCCCGGCCTGCTCCACCGGCCCCCGCGCCGACAGCTCCGCCGGCACGGACATCGAAAGGAGCCCGCTCCTCCCACCCCTTCCCCCCACCCCTGCACCCCCGTCCCCCTTCACGACGACCCCTCCGCCCCCGCCCGCGCCCTCGTCCTTCTTCACGACGGCCCCTCCACCTCGGCCCGGGCCCGCAGCGTCGCCCGCGCCGCCGTTCCGCAAGGCGGTTGCTCCGGCGTCCCCGCCCGCACTCGCGGTGTCGCTTGCGTCCGCGTTCCCCCTCGCCGCGGTCCCTGCGTTCCCGCCCGCGCCCGCAGTGTCGCCTGCATCTCCGCTTCCCTTCACCGCGCCCTCAGCACCCCGCCCGCGCCCGCATCCCCGCCCGCGCCCGCACCGCCGCCCGCACCCCGGCTCCCCACCCCCGCGCCCCCCGCATCCCAGCCCGCCTTCACCGCGGCCCCCGCACCCGCACCCGCGCCCCCGTTCCTCTTCCTCACGCCCGCTCCGCCTCTCGCAGGTCCTCCGCCGTCCAGCGGCCGCTCGGGGGCCGGTCCTCGATCAGGCGGAGCAGCAGGGGGGCCACCTCCTCCGGGGCCGGGACCCCGGTCAGGTCCTCCGCCGGCTCTGCGGCCGCCAGCATCCGGGTCCGCATCGACCCCGGATCGGCCCACCACACCCGCAGCCCCGGCTCCTCCACCGCCAGCACCGCCGACAGCAGGTCCAGCCCCGCCTTCGTCGCCCCGTACGCCCCCCACGTCCGGTACGGCACCACCGCCGCGTCCGAGCTGAGGTTCAGCACCGCGCCGGCCGGGGACTCCCGCAGCAGCGGCAGGGTCTCCTGCACCAGCCCGAGCGGGGCCACGAGGTTCACCTCCAGCGCCTCCCGCAGCCCCGCCAGCGGCTGCTCGGCCAGCGGCACCAGCGGCTCCGCCCCCAGCACCCCCGCGTTGTTCACCAGCAGGTCCAGCCCGCCCAGCCCGCGCGCCGCCGCGGCCAGCTCCGCCCGGTGCGCCGCACCGGACACGTCCCCGGCCACCGCGGCCACCCGTACCCCCGTCTTCTCCAGCTCCCGCGCCGCCTCCGCCAGCGCCGGCGCCGACCGCGCGGAGACCACCAGGTCCCAGCCCCGCCCCGCCAGCTCCCCGGCCAGCGCCCGGCCCAGCCCCCGCGAGGCCCCCGTCACCAGTGCCACCGACATCCCGCGCCACCTCTCCCACGCCGCCCCCGGCTCCGTACCGCGGGCTGTAGCGGCACCGTAGGTACGCCGCACCCTCCGCCGCCTCGGCCGCCGGCCGCACACCCCCACCGCCCTTCGCCCTAGGCGCCGGGGCCTACCCGCCAAGACCTACGACCTGCGGCCCGGCCCCTGGTCCGGCAGTCCGATCCGGCCGCCCCGGCCCGCAGGTACGGTGATCTCCATGAGCCACCGACCCCGCACCGGACTGGCAGCGGTGAGCACCGCCCTGCTGGCCATGAGCCGCCACCTGGAAGTGCGGGACGTGCTCAAGACGATCGTCGCCTCGGCCCGCGAACTGCTCGGCGCCGAGTACGCGGCCCTCGGCGTCCCCGACGACCACGGCGGCTTCGCCCAGTTCGTCGTGGACGGGATCAGCGACGAGCAGTGGCGCCGCATCGGCCCGCTGCCCCGCCAGCACGGCATCCTGGCCGCGATGCTCCACCAGCCCGGCCCCGAGCGGCTGGCGGACGTCCGCAAGGACCCCCGCTTCGAGGGCTGGCCCGCCGCCCACCCCGAGATGTCCGACTTCCTCGGCCTGCCGATCCGCGACGGCGAGGAGACCCTCGGCGCGGTGTTCCTCGCCAACAAGAGGTGCCCCCGCCCCGGCGCGGGCTGCGGCTTCACGGAAGAGGACGAGGAACTCCTCGGCATCCTCGCCCAGCACGCAGCCATCGCCCTCACCAACGCCCGCCTCTACGAGCGCAGCCGCGAGCTCACCATCTCCGAGGAGCGCGCCCGCCTCGCCCACGAGCTGCACGACGCGGTCAGCCAGAAGCTGTTCTCCCTGCGGCTCACCGCCCAGGCCGCCGCCGCCCTCGTCGACCGCGACCCGGCCCGCGCCAAGGGCGAGCTCCAGCAGGTCGCCGCCCTCGCCGCCGAGGCCGCCGACGAGCTGCGCGCCGCGGTGGTCGAGCTGCGGCCCGCCGCCCTCGACGAGGACGGGCTCGTGGCCACCCTCCGCACCCAGGTCCAGGTGCTCGACCGGGCCCACTCCGCCCGGGTCACCTTCGCCTGCGAGGGCGTACGCGCCCTCCCCGCCGCCCAGGAGGAGGCCCTGCTCCGGGTCTCCCAGGAGGCCCTGCACAACGCCCTGCGCCATTCCGGCGCCGCCGTCGTCGAGGTGCTCCTCGCCCGCCGCGGCCCCGGCGCCCTGCTCCGCATCACCGACGACGGCCGCGGCTTCGACCCGCGCACCGTCCGCCGGGCGGGCCGCCACCTCGGCCTGGTCTCCATGCGGGACCGGGCGAGCGGGGTGGGCGGCGTACTCACCGTCCAGTCGGCGCCCGGCGCGGGCACCACGATCGAGATGGAGGTCCCCGGTGGCTGAGGCAGGAAGCACCGGGATCCGTGTGCTGCTCGTGGACGACCACCAGGTGGTCCGCCGCGGCCTGCGCACGTTCCTGGAGGTACAGGACGACATCGAAGTGGTCGGAGAGGCCGCCGACGGGGAGGCGGGCATCGCCGCCGCCGAGGAACTGCGCCCCGACGTGGTCCTGATGGACATCAAGATGCCCGGCACCGACGGCATCGAGGCCCTGCGCCGGCTGCGCGGGCTCGCCAACCCGGCCCGGGTCCTGATCGTCACCAGCTTCACGGAGCAGCGCACCGTCGTCCCCGCCCTGCGCGCGGGCGCGGCCGGGTACGTATACAAGGACATCGACCCGGAGGCCCTGGCCGGAGCCATCCGCTCCGTCCACGCCGGGCACGTGCTGCTCCAGCCCGAGGTGGCCGAGGCCCTGCTCGCCCAGGAGGACCAGGCCCCCGCGCCCGGCCGCAGCAGCGCCCTGACCGAACGCGAGCGCGAGGTGCTCGGCCTGATCGCCGACGGGCGCTCCAACCGGGAGATCGCCCGCGCCCTCGTGCTGTCCGAGAAGACGGTCAAGACCCACGTCTCGAACATCCTGATGAAGCTCGACCTCGCGGACCGCACCCAGGCCGCCCTGTGGGCCGTACGCCACGGCCTGGCGCCCTAGGCCGGGCCTTTCCCTCCCCGGCCCGGGGTCTTCCGGACGGCAACCGTCCGGAATGAGATTCATACCGTCGGGTGGATGTAGCCCACATGGCGCAACCTGACCGGCGGGCGGGCGTTCTCCATGGCGTGCCGCGGCGGCTGGCCGCGGCAGACCCACTGGAGGACCCGAACGTGAAGAACTTCAAGAAGGCCGCAGCCGTCACCATGATCGCCGGCGGCCTCGTCGCCGCCGGCGCCGGTGTCTCGTCCGCGCACGGCGGCGCGCACGCGAACGGCGAGGCCCTGCACTCGCCCGGCGTGGCCTCCGGGAACCTCGTCCAGGCCCCGGTCCACGTCCCGGTCAACGTGGTCGGCAACGCCGTCACCGTCATCGGCCTGCTGAACCCGGCCTTCGGCAACACGGGCATCAACCACTGACGCTCCCGCCCGCCCCCGCGGCCCCGCTTCCTCCCTCTCCCCGGAAGCGGGGCCGCGGCACATCGGGCAGCCCGCACACCGGGCGGCCCGCACACCCGGACCGCCCGCTACCGACCCCGCTCGCGCTCCTCCACGTACGCGTTGTACGCAGCCACCTGCGCCCGCCGGGCCACCCGCTCCACCGGCCGCAGCGCCTCTGCCCGGGCCCCCATCTCCGAAGCCGCCACCGCGCCCCCGTGCCCGGTGCCCGCAGCCAGCTCCACCATCAGCCCGATCCGCTGCGCCAGCTCCAGCACCCGCACCGCCCGCGGCGGATATCCGGGAGCCAGCACCTCCCGGCCCGCTTCCGCCCGCGCCCGGTAGGCGTCGATCGCCGCCTCCGCCACCGGCCCCGACCCCGCCACGTCCAGCCGGGTCAGCACCTGCGTCGCCTCCCGCAGCCCCTCCGCGAGCTCGCGCTCCGCCTCGCCGAGCGAAGGCACGTCCGCCGGCGGTGCCTCCCGCACCGGCAGGCAGTGCCACACCACCTCCACGTGCACGTCCCCGGCCGGCCCGGCCTCCGACACCTCCGGTACGAGCCCCAGCGCGGCCCCCGTGCAGACCACCGCCTCCTCGGCCTCCAGCGCCCGGGCGTTGAACTCCGGGGGCCCGCTCAGCCCCAGCGGATGCCCGGGCGCCGGCAGCGCCACCCGCAGACCCGTCACCCCCAGTGCCCGCAGCCGCCCCAGCGCGAGCGTCAGCCCCACCGGGCCCGTCTCGCCCGGAAGACCCAGCACCCGGTGCACGGCGTCTTCGCCGACCACCGCCACCACGGCCTCGTCCGGTGACACCAGACCGCCCAACAACGCGTTGCCCCAGGCGGCCAGCCGCCCTGATCGTGGTTCCGAAAGCATGGGACCCAGCCTACGGACCGGCCCACCCGCCCACCTCGTCCGCAGCCCCCGCCCCGAGTGGCGTAGGTTTTCCCTCTGGGGCTGCGCCCACAGGCGCACTGTGACATCCAAGACTGCAATGGGAGACAACGCGCTCATGAGCGATGTGCTGGAGCTTCAGGACGTATCCGTGGTCCGGGAGGGCCGGGCTCTGGTGGACCAGGTCTCCTGGTCGGTCAAGGAGGGGGAGCGCTGGGTGATCCTCGGCCCGAACGGTGCCGGCAAGACCACCCTGCTCAACATCGCGTCCAGCTACCTCTTCCCCACCAAGGGCACCGCCACCATCCTCGGCAGCACCCTCGGCAAGGTGGACGTCTTCGAGCTCCGCCCCCGCATCGGCATGGCCGGCATCGCCATGGCCGACAAGCTGCCCAAGCGCCAGACCGTCCTGCAGACCGTGCTCACCGCCGCCTACGGCATGACCGCGAGCTGGCAGGAGGAGTACGAGGAGATCGACGAGCAGCGCGCCCGCGCCTTCCTCGACCGCCTCGGCATGACCGAGTACCTCGACCGGAAGTTCGGCACCCTCTCCGAGGGCGAGCGCAAGCGCACCCTGATCGCCCGCGCCCTGATGACCGACCCCGAGCTGCTGCTCCTCGACGAGCCCGCCGCCGGACTCGACCTCGGCGGCCGCGAAGACCTCGTACGCCGTCTCGGCCGGCTGGCCCGCGACCCGCTCGCCCCCTCCATGGTGATGGTCACGCACCACGTCGAGGAGATCGCCCCCGGCTTCACCCACGTCCTCATGATCCGCCAGGGCAAGGTCGTCACCGCCGGACCCATCGACCTCGAACTCACCTCCCGCAACCTGTCGGTCTGCTTCGGCCTCCCCCTCGTCGTCGAGCGCACCGAGCACGACCGCTGGACCGCCCAGGGCCTCCCCCTGCGCTGACCCCCGCACCGCACCCTGTCCTGACCGCGTCCGGCCGACCTACCATGACCATGTGGACATCGACGCGTGGGTGTGGTGGCTCATCGGCGCGGTCGGACTGGGCATTCCGCTCGTCCTGACCGCAATGCCCGAATTCGGCATGTTCTCCGCGGGAGCCGTCGCCGCGGCGATCACCGCGGCGCTGGGCGGGGGAGTGGTCACCCAAGTCCTCGTCTTCGTCGTGGTGTCGGTGGCGCTCATCGCCGTGGTCCGGCCCATCGCCAACCGGCACCGCAACCAGCGCCCCCAATTCACCAGCGGGGTCGACGCCTTGCGCGGCCGCACCGCCGTCGTACTCGAACGCGTCGACGGCAGCGGCGGCCGGATCAAACTCGCCGGGGAGGTCTGGTCCGCCCGCACCCTCGATGCGGACACCAGTTTCGACGTCGGCCAGCAGGTCGACGTCGTGGAGATCGACGGGGCGACCGCCGTCGTCATGTGACGTCATGTGACCGAATCCCGCGCCCCGTCCACGCGGGTCTGCAAGACTCCGCACAAGGGGTGCTGCGCTCCCGACAGCGCAGGACAGGCAGCTAGAAGGGTACGGGGAACCGCATGCAACCGATCATCATCGTCCTGATCATTCTGGTGGTGCTGGTCTTCATCGCGTTGGTCAAGACCATCCAGGTCATCCCACAGGCGAGCGCCGCGATCGTCGAACGCTTCGGCCGCTACACCCGCACCCTCAACGCGGGCCTCAACATCGTCGTCCCGTTCATCGACTCGATCCGCAACCGGATCGACCTCCGCGAACAGGTCGTCCCCTTCCCGCCGCAGCCGGTCATCACCCAGGACAACCTGGTCGTCAACATCGACACGGTCATCTACTACCAGGTGACCGATGCCCGGGCCGCGACCTACGAAGTGGCCAGCTACATCCAGGCCATCGAGCAGCTCACCGTCACCACCCTCCGCAACATCATCGGCGGCATGGACCTGGAGCGGACCCTCACCTCCCGCGAGGAGATCAACGCGGCCCTGCGCGGCGTGCTCGACGAGGCCACCGGCAAGTGGGGCATCCGCGTCAACCGCGTCGAGCTCAAGGCCATCGAGCCGCCCACCTCCATCCAGGACTCGATGGAGAAGCAGATGCGCGCCGACCGCGACAAGCGCGCCGCGATCCTCCAGGCCGAGGGCGTCCGCCAGTCCGAGATCCTGCGCGCCGAGGGCGAGAAGCAGTCCTCGATCCTGCGTGCCGAAGGTGACGCCAAGGCCGCCGCCCTCCGCGCCGAGGGCGAGGCCCAGGCCGTCCGCACCGTCTTCGAGGCGATCCACGCCGGCGACCCCGACCAGAAGCTGCTCTCCTACCAGTACCTCCAGATGCTCCCGAAGATCGCCGAGGGCGACGCCAACAAGCTCTGGATCGTGCCCAGCGAGATCGGCGACGCCCTCAAGGGACTGAGCGGCGCCATCGGCAACTTCGGCCCCGGATCCGGCGGTTCCGGCTTCAGCCAGGCCAAGGACGGCGGTTCCCCCGAGCGCCGGGAGCAGCCCCCGATCGACTGAGGTACGAGCCCCCTCGTGCATGATCGGTGAGGCCCCTCGACCTTCATGGCGGGGAGGCGACTCACCCATGTGAAAGGGATGGCCTTGTCCATCTGGGAATCACTCGCGGTCTTCACCGCCGGTGTCGGAGCCGGCACCATCAACACCATCGTCGGCTCCGGCACCCTCATCACCTTCCCGGTGCTCCTCGCCACCGGACTCCCGCCGGTCACCGCCAACGTGTCCAACACCCTCGGCCTGGTGCCCGGTTCGATCAGCGGGGCCATCGGCTACCGCAAGGAACTCGCCGGCCAGCGCAGCCGCGTCCTGCGCCTGGGCCTGGTCTCCCTCATCGGCGGACTCGCCGGCGCCGTCCTCCTCGTCACCCTGCCCTCGGACTCCTTCGACACCATCGTGCCCGTGCTCATCGGGCTCGCCCTGGTGCTCGTGGTCCTCCAGCCCCGGCTCGCCCGGGCCCTGCGCGCCCGCGAGCAGCAGCCCGGCAGCCCCGCCCGGCACCCCGACGGCGGCCCCGCCCTCCTGACCGGCATGCTCCTGTCCAGCGCGTACGGCGGCTACTTCGGCGCCGCGCAGGGAGTGCTCTACCTGGGCTTCATGGGCCTGGCGCTGAACGAGGACCTCCAGCGCGTCAACGCCGTCAAGAACGTCATCGCCGCCCTCGTCAACGGCATCGCCGCCGTGTTCTTCCTCTTCGTCGCCGAGTTCGACTGGACCGCCGTGCTCCTCATCGCCGTCGGCTCCACCCTCGGCGGCCAGCTCGGCGCGAAGATCGGCCGGCGCCTCCCCCCGACCGCACTGCGCGCGGTCATCGTGGCAGTGGGCATCCTCGCCATCGTCCAACTGATCGTCCGCTGACCGGCGTAGAGAAAATACGCCGCAGAACGTCCGATGCCCCGGGGACCGACGATCCGGCCCCCGGGGCACCCGCAGGCGTTACGCCGACTTGCCGAGCCAGTCCGGCAGCGCGTCCCGGCGCCCCGAACCCAGCGCCAGCAGCATCGCGTCCGCCGGGGAGGGCACGAACGGCTCACGCAGCAGCGGCATGCCGGCCTCCTCCGGAGTCCGGGCCGCCTTGCGGTGGTTGTCCTCCGCACAGGAGGCCACCGTGTTCAGCCACGTGTCCCCGCCGCCCTGGGACTTCGGCACCACGTGGTCCACGGTCGTCGCCCGCCGCCCGCAGTACGCGCACCTGTGCTGGTCCCGGGCCAGCACCCCCCGCCTCGACCACGGAGCATGTCTTCGGAAGGGCACCCGTACGTACCTGCACAGCCTGATCACCCGGGGCACCGGCAGATCGACCGCCGCGCCGCGCACACGGAGTTCGGGATGGGCCTGCTCCACCACGGCCTTGTCCTGGAGCACCAGAACCACGGCCCGGTTCATCGAAACCGTCGACAGCGGCTCGAAGCTCGCATTCAGCACCAGCGTGTCCCGCATCTCGCCCACCTCCCGTGTGCAGGCCCCGCGACCACCCTGGCGGCAAGGCCCGCAACCACTCTGGCCGCGCGCGCCACGCGGGACAACGCATTAAAAATGCCCGGTCCCGGTCACCTTTAGACCAGGACCGGGCAAACGGCCGGCGAACGATCAGCCCCGCGCTCAATCCCCCGAAGGGGCCTCGTACTCACCGATCAGATGGGCACGGCCGAGCGCGTGGAAACGCAGATGGAATCCGACGACGGCAGGAGAGGCGTCCGCACCGGGACCCAACTTCTCCTGGTCCACCGCGTAGACGGTGAACACGTACCGGTGCCGCTCCCCGGCCGGGGGAGCCGCACCGCCGAAGTCGTGCGTGCCGTAGTCGTTGCGCGCCTGCACGGCACCGGCCGGCAGCCCCTCGAACTTCCCGCTGCCCGCGCCCGCGGGGAGCTCGGTCACCGAGACCGGAAGATCGAAGAGCACCCAGTGCCAGAACCCGCTGCCGGTCGGGGCGTCGGGGTCGAAGCAGGTGACGGCGAAGCTCTTGGTCCCGGCCGGGAACCCCTCCCAGCGCAGCTGCGGGGAGAGGTTCCCGCCCTTCAGCACCTGCGCGGGCCCCAGATCGGCGCCGGGCGCCAGGTCCGTGCTGGTCACGGTGAAGGACGGGACCTCCGGGTGGAAGTCGTGCGGCAGCGGAGGACGGTTGGTCTGCGACACGGTCTGCCTCCTAGAACCAGTTGCGCTTCGAGCCGACGGAGGCGATCCACTCGTTCAGGTAGCCCGCCCAGTTCGTGCCCTGGTAGGTGTGCAGGCCGACCTTGAAGCAGCGGTACGTGTCGCTGCCCTCGGAGAACAGGCCCGGCTTCTTGTCCATCTCCAGGACGACGTCCATCTCGTTGCCGTCCGCCACGAAGGTCAGCTCGACCTGGTTCAGCCCGTGGTACTGCTGCGGCGGCAGGAACTCGATCTCCTGGTAGAACGGCAGCGTCTGCCGGGTGCCGCGGATGTGGCCGCGCTCCATGTCCGCACTGCGGAAACGGAAGCCCAGCTGGCCGAACGCGTCCAGAATGGCCTGCTGCGCCGGCAGCGGGTGCACGTTGATCGGGTCCAGGTCGCCCGCGTCCACGGCGCGCGCGATCTCCAGCTCGGTGCTCACACCGATGTTCATGCCGTGCAGGTGGTGGCCGGCGAAGTGGGTGACCGGGGTCTCCCAGGGGATCTCCAGACCGAAGGGCACGACGTGCACCGCGCCGGGCTGCACCTTGAAGGCGCCGCCGAGCCGCTGCTTCGTGAAGACGATGTCCTGCTTGTACTCCGAGTCACCGCTCTCGACCTCGACCCGCGCCTGCAGACCGACCGACAGCCCCTCGATCTGCTGCTCGACGGACCCGCCCTGGATGCGGACCTCGCCCTGGACGATGCCACCCGGCACCACGTTCGGCTCGGTGATGATCGTGTCCACCGAGGCGCCACCGGCCCCCAGGCTCGCGAACAGCTTCTTGAACCCCATGCGTCTGTCTCCCCTTCACTGAGATCTGACCTCTACAAACGCGGAACCATAGGGCCCGGTTCCCGGGGCGCCGATTCCACTACGCTCGGACGGATGAGCGCGCGCCCCGACCGTACGCCCCTGCCCCGCAGCTTCTTCGACCGGCCGGTCCTCACCGTGGCCCCGGATCTCCTCGGCCGCACCCTGGTCCGCCGCACCGCGGAAGGCCCGATCGAACTGCGCATCACCGAGGTGGAGGCCTACGAGGGCCAGGCCGACCCGGGCTCGCACGCCTACCGCGGACGCACGGCGCGCAACGCATCGATGTTCGGTCCCCCCGGACACGCGTACGTCTACTTCATCTACGGCATGTGGTTCAGCCTCAACCTGGTGTGCGGTCCGGAGGGCACCGCCAGCGGGGTGCTGCTGCGCGCCGGCGAGATCACCCTCGGCGCCGAGCTGGCCCGCAAACGCCGACTCTCGGCCAGAAATGACAGAGAACTGGCCAAGGGCCCGGCCCGGCTGGCCACCGCTCTCGGCATCGACCGGACCCTCGACGGCACCGACCTCTGCGCCGGCCCCGACTCCGCCCTGTCGGTGCTCGCCGGTACGGCCATCGGCTCCGACCAGCTCCGCTCCGGTCCGCGCACGGGGGTGGGCGGCGACGGAGCCCATCACCCCTGGCGCTTCTGGCACGCGGACGACCCCACGGTCAGCCCCTATCGGGCCCACGCGCCACGCCGCCGCTCAACTTGACTCGCCCCTTCCGGACCCCTAACGTAGCCCGAGCCGCTTGAACCGGTCACCTGCTGTCAGCGGGCCCGGGAGCGGCCAAACCACTACCTACGCATCACCCTGGCGGGTGCGCATTCGGCATGCCCGAATTCAAATCCGCAGCTCGATTATGAGCGGGACAGGAAATCCGCTAACGTAGTGATCGCCGGAAGGGGAAAGCGCGAAAGCGCCGGAACCGGAAAGCACCAAGGAAATCGGATCGGAAAGATCTGATAGAGTCGGAAACGCAAGAACGAAGGAAGCGCCCGGAGGAAAGCCCGCGAGGGTCAGTACAAAGGAAGCGTCCGCACCTTGAGAACTCAACAGCGTGCCAAAAATCAACG